>NZ_JBFNPK010000022.1:0-43677 GCF_040812025.1 Alteromonas nitratireducens | reverse complement strand
CCTCCCCGGAAGATAGAGTTTGAGCGAGTTTGGCGAGCTTTAACTTAAACGCTCTATTGTATTTGGACATAAAAAGACCCCCAGTAATTGGAATGTCCAACTATTGGGGGTCACTTCATCACAGCCGCTTTTTTTATGCCTGAAAATCCTGTTCAGATTGTGGTCTGCGTCGGTTTCGGTTATTTTTTGATAACGTGACGTTGTAGATTGATGATGTGAAGAGAATCTCGGTATTTAGTCCATCGGCCTCAGCAACCGTTCAGCGAGAACTGGTTGACGTTTTGTATGGCAATTCCTTTGCCGGACTGCTGATCACCATCATTGCCTTTAGTGGCCTGGTGTTCGGTTTTCACTCTGAAGGCTCACAGTCGATAAAGTTTGCATTCTGGGCAATGATGATTCTGGTCATGCTTGTCAGACTGGGGGACACGCTCCACTGGCTGAATGCGTTACGTGGAACAGACTATTCTCCCATCGCCGCCAGAAACCGCTTTATGCTTGGTTCGGTCGCTGCCGGTATTATCTGGTCAACCTACGCCGTACTGCTTTACGATATAATGACCGAAATTGAACTGGCATCAACCATGGTGGTGCTGTCAGCCATGTCAGGCGGTGCAGCGTCGGTGCTGGCGCCCAGCCGGTTTGTGTCATTCACCTATTGTACCTTACTGATATTACCCGTTTCCTTGCGGGCCCTGCTCGACAATGAACCCCATTTTTCTACCCTTGGCGCACTGGGTGTCATCTTCTGGGTTGGCATGCTGACAACCGCCAACCGCACCAACCGCTTCTTTGTTAATACCGCCCAAATCAAAGCACAAAACGAGACGCTCAAGCAGCGGATGCTGGAAGAGCAAAATGAAATAGAGCGCATGAACAAGGCGCTGAGTGTGTCCAATGAGCGTCTTGATGACGCCAATGCGCGACTGGAGCGGGAGGTAGCCAAGCGCACCAACGATATCCACCGCCTGTCGAACCGCGACCCGCTTACTGAATTGCTTAACCGTAATGGTTTTGTTCGCTATCTGGAAACCCTGATAGAAAAAGCCAAAGACCTGCGCAACCAGGTCGCCGTGCTGTTTATCGATCTCGACGGTTTTAAGCAGGTCAACGACAGTCTCGGACATCAGATCGGTGACGCGGTCCTGCGGGAAGTCTCCAGCCGTTTACAGCGCTACTGCGAGCCTGACCATCTTGCACGCTGGGGTGGTGATGAATTTGTCATTGCCCTGCCCTATGCCAATGTTGATACCGCCAAAGCGGTTGCCCAGGCGGCAAGAAGTGGGATCACCATCCCCATTACTGTAGGCGATAACCAGGTCACACTGGACGCTACTATCGGTATTGCGCTGTTCCCCGAACACGGCATGAATGCAACGTCACTGATCCAGGAAGCGGATCTGACTATGTATGAACAGAAAAAGCGGCAGCGTGGCTCAATTGGCGTGTTCAGCGAAGAGATTTTTCTCGCCCTGCGTGAAGAGCAACTATTGTGCGAGAACCTGAGGCAGGCCATTTCCCAGGGGGAAATGTTTCTGGTTTATCAGCCCATTCTTAACGCCCGAACCAAAAGACTCTATGCCGTTGAAGCGCTGCTGCGCTGGCAAAAAGACGATCAGCTCATTCCGCCTGACGTATTTATTCCGCTTGCTGAGCGCACCGGGCAAATGCAGGACATTGGCACCTGGGTGCTGCATCGTGCGTGTATTGATGTAGCACAGTGGCCGCTGCCGGATGATATTTCCGTGTCGGTCAATGTGTCGGTCATTCAGTTACTGGATGATAACTTTGTCAGGGTACTCGATAAGGTCCTCGTTGGTTCTGGCCTTGCTGCCCACCGCCTGCACCTTGAAATTACCGAAAGCGTATTTACCCACAACAAGGACAAAGTCATTGCCCAAATCAATGCCATCAAAGCACGGGGGATCAGCGTATCCATTGATGATTTCGGTACCGGTTATTCGTCTCTCAGCCAGTTGCAGTCGCTGCGCTGCGATTACATAAAAATTGATCGCTCGTTTGTGCAGAATCCCGAAGAGGGGAGTGATACTATAATCCGTGCAACATTGCTGATCGCACGGGAATTCAGTTGTAATACGATTGCAGAAGGGATCGAAACCGACGAACAGGCTGCGCGCCTTACCCTGATGGGGGTCGACCATCTACAGGGTTACCTCTACTCCCGACCGCTTACCAGCGAAGCGCTGATCAGCTGGTACAACGATAATAACTAGACCAAGAACCCATGGCACAACTTTACTTTTACTACTCGGCAATGAATGCCGGTAAATCGACGTCACTGCTCCAGTCAGCCTATAACTACCGGGAGCGCGGAATGCGCGCCATTATTTATACCGCAGCACTTGATGATCGCTACGGTACCGGCAAAGTCACCTCACGTATCGGCCTGCAGTCTGATGCCAGCCTCTACCGCGCCGACGATGACTTATTCGCAGTTATCAAAAAAGAAAATGACGCCGCCGAGCTGGATTGTGTTTTCATTGATGAAGCGCAGTTTCTGACCCGGGCACAGGTGCGTCAGCTGGTTGATGTAGTTGATGAACTGGATATCCCGGTGCTCGCGTACGGTCTGCGCACGGACTTTCTCGGCGAAACGTTTCCCGGTAGCCATTATTTACTGGCTTGGGCTGATAAACTATTTGAATTAAAAACCGTGTGTCACTGCGGCCGCAAAGCGAATTTTGTGGTTCGTCTGGACGCAGAAGGTAACCCCGTCAAAGGGGGGGATCAGGTACAGATCGGCGGAAACGACAGCTACGAGTCCATGTGCAGAAAACACTTTAAGCAACTGGTATGGGATGAGTGATGTTTCGTAAAACCATTTTGATCACAGGCGCCAGCTCAGGACTGGGTGAAGGTATGGCGAGGGAGTTCGCTAAAAAAGGGCATAATCTGGCCTTGTGCGCCCGCAGAACAGACTTGCTGGAAACACTAAAACAGGAATGCGAAGCATTAAACCCGGCTATCCGGGTATCGGTAAAGGCACTGGATGTGAATGATCATGATGCCGTGTTTGCTGTCTTTGATGCCTTTGCTGCCGAGTTTGGTGCAATAGACCGCATTATTGTTAATGCTGGCATGGGCAAAGGCGCGTCAGTGGGAACCGGCTATTTCGAGGCCAACAAACAAACCGCCATTACCAATTTCGTGTCGGCGCTGGCGCAATGTGAGGCGGCCATGCAAATTTTCCGTCGTCAGAACAGTGGCCATCTGGTGACAATTTCTTCGATCAGTGCAGTACGCGGCTTCCGCCGGGCACTGACTGTATATGCCGCAACCAAAGCCGCGCTGACCTCTTTGTCAGAGGGGATCCGCATCGACGTGATGGACACCCCTATTACCGTGACCACCGTGCATCCTGGCTTCATCCGAACTGACATTAACAAAAAGGTGAAAACCGTGCCGTTTATTGTCGATCAGGACACCGGCTGCAAGGCCATTGTAAAGGCAATCGACAAAGAAAAGGCCAATGCCTGGGTTCCGGTATGGCCCTGGGCTTTCATGCACTGGCTGCTGCGCATTGCGCCTCTGAGTATGCTGAAGAAAATGAGTTAGTCCCGTGATTCCGGTGGCGCTGCCACCGCAAAACGATTTTACCTATCAAAATAATCAAATTTAATAGCTTTATAAAATTAAACAATTCACCAATACTGTCGTTGTCATAACAAAGTGGAGAGACAACGATGCAACTTATCAAAAAATTAGTTACGCCGAAAAAAGCGCTGACCCTTCATTGCAATTACCAGAACAATTACTACGGTGACCAGGTATGTGTCCCGGCTAACCGCACTGTCGGACGTTAAACACATTTTCCGTTCCTTCAGGAGGGTCCGGTCGGCCCCTCCCCTACTACACTTTTTTTACATTCCCCGATCGTGTCACGACGGGCTTTTGAGTGCGCTTACATTTTAACAACAACCTGAAACAATTAAGCCTGAAGCCGCAAAACAACTAAAACCACGCCGCAAAGGCACACAAAACGACACTTAATCAATTAAGATTTTTTACAAAATTCGCTTGCTAAAGCCCTGTCGTTTCTCTATTGTTAACACCATGTAACGAAGCTTGTTACTGTTTTTAGCGACTCAGGGGCACACATAGTGATGAAAAAACAAGTATTTAAACCGGCCTTGCTGTCTTTGGCCGTTGCGTCGGCCATGTACTCTGGCCACGCACTTTCGCAAGAAAACAACGCACAGACAGGATCTAATGCTGACGAAAGTAATGTAGAAGTCATTCAGGTTTCCGGTATCCGGGGCTCACTCATCCGGGCCCAGGCGGTGAAAATGGATAACTCGTCTATCGTTGAAGCGTTATCTGCAGAAGACATTGGTAAACTGCCTGACTCGTCTATCGCCGAGTCACTGGCGAGGCTGCCTGGCCTGGCTGGTGAACGTGTCGGCGGTCGTACGTCCGGTATTTCTGTTCGTGGTTTTAAAGAAGATTTTACCGGCACGTCTTTGAACGGTCGTGAGCTGATTGGTATCGGCGACAACCGCGGGGTTGAATACGACCTGTACCCAGCCGAAATCATGACAGGTGCAACCATCTACAAGACCACTGACGCCACCCAGATGGTGCAGGGTATTGGTGGTACGGTTGACCTTCAGACCGTGCGTCCGCTTGCCGCCGCTGAGACACTCACTGTAACCGGCGTCTTTGAAAAAGGCGGTAACGATTCAGATAACCCTGAGTTTGATGCACAGGGTAAGCGTTATGCGCTGTCTTTCGTTGAAAAGTTCAATGATGACACCATGGGTATTGCACTGGCCATCGCGTCTACCGAATCACCGCGTAACGAACGTAAATACGGCGTATGGGGTTATGGCGACAACGGTGACGGGCAGATCCTGCCGTTTGGTCTGGACACCCAGGCGATTAGCCGTGAACTGGAGCGTGATACCATCTCCGGTATTTTCCAGTGGCGTCCGACTGACCGCCTCGACATTGTGGTGGATGTACTGGATATTGACTACGCAGACTCAGGGGTTATCCGTGGTTTCATCGAACCCTTTGCAGCCGACAATATGTCGGGTTCTGGCGTAAACAACTCGGGCACCCAGGTTGGTGTAAACCCGGTTCTGCGTACTGACCCTGCACAAAAAGAAGGTGATCTGCAAACCTTCGGTCTGAACCTGAAGTACAACATTAACGACGACTGGACAATGATGGTCGACATCGCTGACAGTCAGTCAAGCAAACGCGATCTGCGCGGCGAATCTTATGCAGGTCTGGGTCGCTCTGGCGCACTGACAGCAGATCAGCTGGGTACGCGTGAGTTCACCATGAGCCCTGACGGCGTATTCTTCACTGGCAGCACAGGCCTGGGCGCCTTCTCTGATCCTTCACTGCTGCAACTGACCGGCCCTCAGGAATGGGGTGGCGGTATGGCCAGCCTGGCAGACCAGTTTGCTACCGGTGTACTTAAAGCTAATGGCGAACCATACAGCTATCTGAACGCGCAGGACGGCTTCCTCAACTATGCAGACTTCGAAGAAGAACTGACCACAGCGCGCGTCGAATTCTCAGGCTACGTTGACTGGAATATCGTTAATGAGATCACGGTGGGTGTAAACTACTCAGACCGTTACAAAATGAAAGAGAATAAGGGGTTCTTCGCTACGGCGTCTTCATATCCTTACTCTGATTCTATTCCTTCAAGCTACCTGTATAACGGCCTGGCCGATCTGACCTGGGCTGGACTGGGCATGGTTGTCGCCTATGACGGTTTTGCACCATATAACGATGGCGAGTACACCCTCAATGATGCTGGCCTGCTTGAGCCGGATCGCTTGGGTGATACCTTCACCGTTGATGAAGAAGTGCTGACCCTGTATGCCAAAGCCAACTTCGAAACTGAAGTCGGTGGTTTCCGTGTGACAGGTAATGTGGGCGCGCAGTATGTCGACACCGACCAAAGCTCAACAGGCTATCTGGGTATTGTCAGCTCAAACCTGAAAGTCTGTGATGACAACAATGATGGCCAGGTAGATGCAGACTGTCTGATTGAAGACGGTGACAGCTACTCACACTTCCTGCCAAGTCTGAACGTGAACGTTGAGCTGGCCGAGAACCGTTACCTGCGCTTTGCTGCCAGTAAAACGATCAGCCGTGCCCGTATCGACCAGATGAAGGCATCGGGTTTTGTTAAGTTCGACCAGAACATTGAGCTTATCGCAACACCAAACACCGAAGCAGCAGTACGTCAGTACGGTTCACCCTGGTCTAAGAACACGGGTAACCCAACACTGCGTCCGCTTGAGGCCAACAACTTTGATATCTCGTTCGAGAACTACTTTGAAGATGAAGGCTATGTGTCGGTTGCGCTGTTCTACAAAGACCTCGTTAACTGGACCCGCGACGGTAATCAGCTGATTGACTTCACTAACGACGTGACTAACGGTGGCGCTAACTACTTCATTCCGGGATTCCACGACCGGGTACTGGATGAAGCTGGTAACTATGGTCCTCTGGATACGCCATATGCCGCAGGCGATTTGCTGACACCACCGGATCAGGGCTTCTACTCGTTCTTCGAAGATGGTCTGGAAGGCGATCTGAAAGGGGTGGAATTCACAGCTCAAATCCCACTGCGGATGCTGGCCGATGCGCTTGACGGCTTCGGTATCGCAGCTTCTGCAACGCTGATTGATGCTGAACTGGAAGACGGTACCGGGATCCCGGGTCAGTCTGACGAGACCTACTCGCTGACGGCGTACTACGAGATGAACGGATTTGAGTTCCGTATTGCGGCAACCGATCGCTCTGAGTTCCTCACGTATCAGCGTGGTGGCTCTAACAAGATTGAGGCAGCAACCCGTGACGCCATCACTCAGGTGGATGCACAGATCAGCTACGACTTTGCAGAGAGCGGCATTGAGTCACTCAAAGGTCTGCGTATTGCCCTGCAGGGCACAAACCTGACCGATGAAGCGGAAGAAACCATCGACAGCAACGGTATCGTTACCCTGCGTCGTGAGTTTGGCCCGTATTACATGCTGAACGTTAACTACAACTTCTACTAAGTCGTAACGTAACATGCACCGGCAGCGCCGCTGCCGGTTTGCAGCGAAAACAGGGCCCGCGTCACTGACGTCAGGCCCTTTTTTTTACCCTGTGACTTGCTATACCATCAGATTTTACTCAGCGCATGATCTCACCTCATGCACTGAACAACAGACAGAAAGGAACACAACGCCATGACGCGACCGGTTCGTCATCTCGTTATCGCCGGCGGAGGCACTGCAGGCTGGATGGCCGCATCCCTGTTACGAAAAGTGCTGCCTAAGGCCATTGATATCACACTCGTCGAATCTGAGGACATTGGTATCGTCGGAGTCGGCGAAGCCACCATTCCCCCTATTCAGACATTCAACCGGGTGCTGGGCCTGGATGAAAAGGCATTTCTGCGAGAAACCAAGGGGTCACTCAAACTGGCTATTCGTTTTGAGAACTGGCGGGTGCCCGGCGAATCGTATTATCACACATTTGGGGCGCCGGGAGCGAACCTGGGTTACAGCAGTTTCCAGCATTACTGGTTGCGTGCTAACGCAATCGGTGCTGCCCGCTCACTGTGGGACTATGATCTGAACTATCTGTGTTGTGAAGCCGGGAAATTCAATAAAATTCAAACCCAGAATCCGCTTTACGAAATGCAGTACGCCTATCATTTTGACGCCGGACTCTATGGACAGTTCTTACGGCGACTTGCCGAACAGGATGGCGTGAAACGTGTTGAAGGCATTATCGGGCATATCGCGACCGATCCCGATTCAGGCTACATTACCGGCCTTCAGCTGAAAAACGGCCAGCAGATTGACGGCGACTTTTTTATCGACTGTACCGGTATGCGCGGGTTGCTGATACAACAGACACTCGGCGTCGCTTACGAAGACTGGAAGCACTGGCTGCCCGCGGATACGGCACTGGCAGTACCGTCAGAGCGCCATGACAAAACCGCGCCGTTCACGCGTAGTATCGCACACCGTGTTGGCTGGCAGTGGCGTATTCCGCTGACCCACAGAAATGGCAACGGCATTGTTTACGCCAGCGACTATCTGACCGACGACGAGGCCCACGATACGCTGATGGGCAATCTTGATACCCAGGCGCTCGACACCCCGCGTAAAATACGTTTCAGAACCGGGCGCACAAGTAAACAGTGGCACAAAAATGTGGTCGCGATTGGGTTATCAAGCGGGTTCCTTGAACCGCTCGAATCTACCAGTATTCATCTGATCCAGTCCGGCATTGTACGTCTGATGAAAATGTTCCCCAACCAGGGCATATCCGACGCCATGGTGGACGCGTACAACGCCGAATCTAAAGACGAATTTGAAACCATTCGTGACTTTATTATTTTGCACTACCACGTGAATGAGCGCACAGACTCCGACTTCTGGCAGGATATGCGCGCCCTTACTATTCCTGATCGTCTCGCTCACAAAATAGAGGCGTTCCGCGAGACCGCCGCCATATTCAATGAGCCCAACGATATTTTCCGCGATGCATCCTGGCTTCAGGTAATGCTGGGTCAGGGGATCATGCCACGCGATTTTCACCCTGCGGCCCTGCAGCCGGACGACAAGACATTACGGGAGACCATGGACAAGCTATACCAGGCAAAACAGGAACCACTGGCGGCGATGCTGGCTCACGACGATTTTCTTACCCGCTATACCGGTGGCTGATATGACAGCGTTTCATCAGATTACTATTGTCGGAGGCGGCACCGCTGGATGGATGGCAGCCAACCTGCTGGCGCATTATTTTAGTCAGAAGCCGGTAAAAATCACTCTGGTGGAATCGCCGGATGTTGGCATTGTCGGCGTTGGTGAAGGCTCTACCCCAACCCTTAAACGCTTTTTTACCACCCTGGGTATTGATGAACACGACTGGATGCCGGCCTGTCACGCCACGTATAAGGTGAATATCCGCTTTGACGGCTGGAGCCCTGAATCCGGCATTGCCAGCTATAGTCACCCGTTTATCTCTCAGCTCGATACGCACAGCGAGCGTGCTTTTCATGTTAATTGTCTGACCCGCCGGCTTGGGCTCGATGTAATTACTCAGCCCGAGCGCTTTTTATTTAACGGCTATCTGGCTCAGCAGCACCTGGCACCGAAGACCCCGGCACACTTTCCGTTTCGCATGGAGTATGGCTACCATTTCGACTCCGGCTTACTGGGTGAATACCTTAAAACCCGCGCCACTGCCTATGGTGTGCGTCATATTCAGGGCAATATTACCCATGCCAGCACCCATCCTGATGGCAGTATCGCGTCGGTCGAACTGGATGACGGCAGCTCAGTGCGCGGCGATTTGTTTATCGATTGCAGCGGCTTTCGCTCCTTACTGTTGCAAAGCACGCTCAACGAACCCTTCGTCAGTTTTTCGGATAACCTGTTTAATGACAGTGCGGTGGTGATTCCGACAGCGGTAAAAAGCCCGCTGCCGGTTGAAACCCGTGCCACTGCGCTTCCTCATGGCTGGGCCTGGCAAATCCCGCTGACGCATCGCACAGGTAATGGCTACGTCTACAGCTCTGCGTACATTAGCGCTGATCAGGCTGAACAGGAACTGCGACAGCACCTCGGTGTCAGCGATGACATCACAGCCCGTCATCTGACCATGCGCGTAGGTCAGACCCGCCGTCAGTGGGTGAATAACTGTCTGGGGCTGGGCTTATCCCAGAGCTTCATCGAACCACTTGAGGCCACGGCACTGCACCTGGTTCAGCTGGGTATTGAGATTTTTGCCGCACACTACGAAAAAGGCGGACTGACCGCGCGTTATCAGTCAGACTTTAATACCATCATGCATGAGCGTGTTGAGCGGGTGCGCGATTACATCGTGTGCCATTATAAGCTCAATACGCGCAGCGACACGGCGTACTGGCACGACAACCGCAACAACAATCACCTGTCTGAGTCATTGTTGCAGTTACTGGATGTGTGGTATCGCAAAGGGGATATTGTTCAGGAAATTCAGCGCCAGAATTTACAGCAGCACTTCGGGGTGTCGTCATGGCACTGCCTGCTTGCCGGTTATGGTGCCTTTCCGCCGGTCTCAGGCAATCAGCCTGCCGACCTCAGGCAGCATGATCTGTTTTATGACAAGGACATCGGCGGCTTATTCACTGGCTGTGCAATGAACTTCCCTGCTCACGATGTGGCGCTGACGCGTTAGCAGACAAGACCGTCAACCAACCGTTTCACCCAGGCGAATTTCGAACGGCAGCAGCTGATGTTCTTTATTGCCGGTCAGCAACATTTCACAGGCCAGCCTGCCTTTTTGCTCGCTGGACTGGCACACAGTAGCAAGATAAGGTCGCGTGCGTGCGGCCTCATCAATGCCATCAAAACCGGTAATTTTCAGCTCTTCCGGCACCCTGATGCCCATTCCCATCGCACACTGCAACAGCTCCAGCGCAATAATGTCGCTCATGCACAACACAGTATTCGGGCGAGGATTACTGGATAACACCTCGCGCGCCGCCTGTCGGGCAAACTGACTGTCACTCTCCGGGATATGCCAGATCCAGTCATTTTCAATCGTCAGCCCTGCTTCATGAATGGCACGCAGATAACCGTCAAGCCGACGATGAGAAATCGAGCTGTCGGTGTCCAGCAACGGGCTGTTATAAATACGACAGGTAGTCGGTGAGTCAATCAGACGCAGGCCTAAGATGGCGACGTGATCGCCCTGGGCCACCGCCTGTTTTGCAAGCTCATAACAGGCTTCTTCATTATTGATGTTCACCGAAGGACGGGTGTCGAGGTCAAAGTCGACCGACACGACCGGTTTTGTCACCCGCGCGAGCTCGTCCGCCAGCTTCTGATTTCTGGGCAAGCCATAGCAGATAAACCCGTCAACAAAATCCACTACGTCCTGAATGGATTCAGAATCACCGGCATACAGCAAAAGGTGCTTTTTGTGTTCCTGCAACACTGAGGACACACCGCGGATAAAGGTACTGGCTACCGGGTCACTGACGGTATAACTGATACTGTCAGCCAGCACCAGCGCCACGATATTCGACTGCCCTTTTCGCAGGATCTGGGCGGCTTTATTCGGACCGTGATAGCCAATGCGCTGGCAGGCCTCAAGGATCTCCTCCCGCTTCGCAGCGGAGAGCTGATCAGGACGGTTAAATGCGTTGGAAATGGTGGCGGTGGATACCCCCAGTTTTTGTGCAACGTCTTTGAGAGTCAGCTTTACTTTCTTCATGTAAACTCATGCCTTGCCAGCCACACCGCAGAGCAACACCAGTTTTTCCTTAAAACTCGTCAAGCAGGCAAAACGCACGCTCTTATGCACTGATAATGGCAAAAAAAATTAAATCGAGGACCTGCATTCTTTATGCGATCGTGACTTAATCGATTAACTGATTTTAATTTATCATTTCTTTAACAAATGTCCTACTGGTTTGTTAAAAAATTAATCAGTCAGAAGAAGACGTTACGTACTCGGGTTGCCTGATTACCGGGTGCCGAAAATTTTATCGCCGGCATCCCCAAGACCAGGCAGGATATAACCCTGCTCATTCAGTCTCTCATCAATGGCGGCCGTAAAGATATCCACGTCCGGATGTGCGTCCTGTACCGCCTTTATTCCCTCAGGCGCTGCCACCAGAAATAGCCCCATGATATGGGTACAGCCTTTTTGTTTCAGCAGGTCGATGGTGGCTATCAGCGTGCCGCCCGTCGCCAGCATGGGGTCAACAATCAATGCAATTCGCTGGTCAACGTCCTTCACCACTTTGTCAAAATAGGCGACGGGCTGCAGCGTCTCCTCATTGCGGTAAAAGCCCACGACGCTGATTTTTGCATTGGGCACCAGGTTCAGTACGCCATCGAGCATGCCCAACCCCGCCCGCAGAATGGGTACCACGGTAATTTTTTTACCCTTGATACGTTTTACCTCAATCGGCTCTGACGCCCAGCCTTCAATGGTGACCGACTCGGTTGGCAAAGCCCGCGTCGCCTCGTAGGTCAGCAGGTTGCCTACCTCACCAGCGAGTTCCCTGAAGTCCTTGCTACTGACGTTCGCATCACGCATCAGTCCAAGTTTATGCTGAATCAAAGGGTGGGTAATTTCATGTACAGCCATCGGTATGTCCTCTCGCGCTCCGGTGCCTTAAGTCTGCACGTCAGCGCTGAAAAAACAAGTCCTGACAGCCACATAACACACTGTTACAGGTAGCGTTTAATTGACTGCGCTACCAACCGACAGTGAAACACCACCCGGCAGTGTCACTTCCACTTTCAGTTCCCCGCCCACCGCGGCCAGGTAAGCTGCAGCACGATGCAGAGGGACGTCCTGAATACGTTTGGATTCCAGTTTGCTGACACCGGATGCGGTGACACAGAGTGCCATTGCCACCACTTCCTGTTTCACTTTATGTTGCTTGCGGATATCGCCTAAGGTTAATTCTTTCATGGTCTTTCCCGTTTTGCGGGCATAAAAAAGCCCAGATTGTTACTTTCTGGGCTATTGCGAAACATGTTACCTGCGATGCCCAGAAGCGATTAGCTGCCCCTGAACACCAACGTCAGGTGCAATCAGTAGGTAAAATTATAAAAGTACTGGCTGTGCATGTTTTGCATTATCATGAGTGATTCACCTTAAGGGTGTGTTTAAAAAATTCGTTACCGTCGCTATCCTTGACCATATCACGAAATCTGGCAATAGCAACCACTTTCCAAACAGGAAAGTGGTTGCCGGCCCAGGTCATCAGAGCGCTCTGAAGCGAATTGCAACACCACCGGCTGACGCCAGGCGAATATTCAGGGCATCGCCCTTGCTAACTTTACGTGATTCAATTGCCATGGCATACGGGTTGGTCTGCCAGTCTGTGTCTTTGGTATCACGATAAATCTGCGCCTCGTATGTCACACCTTCGTCAAGGAACGTCAGCGGGATCGCCAGGTTACGTGCATCCTCGTTGGTGATTGCACCCAGATACCAGTCGTTACCGCTGTACTCACGGTGCTTTTTCTCTTTTCTGGCTACCACGACAAAATCCCCTACCTCGCCCTGTAGCGCGACGGTTTTCTCCCAGTCGGTGGGCACGTCCAGAATAAACTGGAAGGCAGGCAGATTGGCTTCGTAATTTTCCGGCAGGTCTGCCGCCATCTGGATTGGGCTGTAAAGCACAACATACTCTGCCAGTTGTTTTGTCAGTGTCGATACCGGCCGCGTATTGGCATCAACCCCTGCTTCCATGCCACCATTGTCTTCACGCTTGTAGTCGAGATTGAAGATCCCCGGTGTAAAGTCCATCGGACCTGCAAGCATACGGGTATACGCCAGCATCGGCACATGTTCGGCCGGGTTCGGCGCCGACCAGCCGGAATTATATTCCTGCCCACGCGCACTCTCACGCGCGATCCAGTTTGGATAGGTACGGCGCAGGCCGGTATCTTTTACTGATTCATGCGTGTTGATTGAAAGCTGATATTTTGCTGCAGTGGTGACGTTGCGAATAAAGTGATTCACCACATCCTGGCTGTCGGTGTATTCATAGCGCATGACACCATTCTCATCCTTGCGTGTCAGGTTCTGACCGAAGTTGACGTAGCCGGTCTTAATTTGCGCCACACCGTGTTGCTGGTACAACTTAAAGCCCGCCTCCATTTGTTCTTCATAGTTAGTGATGCCACCTGAAGTTTCGTGATGCCCGATCAGCTTCACACCCACCTTCTTACCATGATCTGTCACTGCTTTGAGGTCAAAATCGGGATAGCTCTCTGTGAATGAAAACAGCTCGGAGTTTGCCATCCAGTCGCCGTCCCAGCCTTTATTCCAGCCTTCCACCAGCACGCCATCGAATCCGTATTTCGCGGCAAAATCCATGTAGGCCTTGGTGCGCTCCGTTGTCGCGCCATGGTGCTCACCACTGCCCCAGCTAAACTTGCTGATATGCATTCCCCACCAGATGCCGACATATTTACCGGGGTTGACCCAGGTCACATCACCCAGTTTATTGGGTTCGTTGAGGTTCAGCGTGATGTAGCTGTTAATCAAATCAACCGCGCGATCACCAATCGTCACTGTCCGCCATGGTGTCGTAAAGTTGCCGGTTTTCTTCACCTTTGAACCATCTGCCCGGGGTGACAGCGTAGCCTCCATCAGCCCCCGCTCGAGATGCTGTATGCTCATTCCGGCATAATCTACCAGCGCGGCTTCGTGAAAGGCGAGGTGCGTGCCGTTCTGATATTTCACGGTCATTGGCGTGTGCGCTACGTCCACATCGGTCAGTGGCGTTTCACGATACAGATACTCATAACGCTGCTGCGACTGTCCCGGGATCCAGTAAGCGGTGGCCTCATGTGAGTCGGCCAGGTAGAACTGTGTCAGTTCGCGGGTAATCGCAATCTCGCCGTCATTGGGCACTTCGTAGCGAAAACCAATGCCATCATCAAATACCCTCGCCCTCACCACAAACTGTTGCGATGCGTCGTTGAGAGAAGTGAAACGCACCGCCAGCTCATTGTAGTGGTTTCGGATCAGGCGCTGTTCACCCCATGGCTGCTCCCAGGTCTCATCTTTCGACGTTTCTGAGACTTTTTCTGCCTTGAAATCACGGTACAGCGGGTTAGCCTGCTCAAAGGTAAAACCCAGCTTGCTTGGGCGGATCAGCGTATCGCCTTTATAGTCAACGGTGTACTGTGCCAGCGCATTCTTATCGGTAAAGGTAAACCGGATGTCGCCGTCTGGTGACGATACCGAAAAATCAGCCGCCAGCACACTACCGGTAAGCAGACCAGACACGCCAATAAGCTTCGCGAGAACGTGCATATCACTTCCCCTCATTTGTGAATGATTTGTGAATAGTAGCAGTACCGCGACAAATTGAAAGGGCTTTTCTTAATCAATTAAGAAAGATCGTCATTTTAAGCACTGGTCAGAGCAGAGAAGTCCTACGATAGTGCGGCAAGTAAGGAGCTCAGCGTAATGTTAATCGACTTAAGGCGGGCATTCTCACTGTCAGCGATAAGGTGATGAAGCTCAAGTAAAAACGCCCTGATGTTATGCCTTGCGGCCAGCCCGCGCTGACTGAAAAATACCGCATCCCAGCTCTCAAAAGGCGCTGGACTGGCGGTATTGCTTAACCAGGTTTCCCAGTGACTTACCGGCAGCGTATCACGCAGCATCATATATGCAATGGCTCTGGCGTAGCGCTGGGGCTCCCCATACCGGTAAAAATGCACCTCCGATGGGTTAATGACGACTGACAGCGCTGAGGATATCGTAGTAAGCATGCTGGCGTCTGTGCGCTCGTTTAACGCCAGTTGCAAGAACACATCGGCACTGTGTGCGCCGGCATGACGCCAGCCCGACGCCTCGTCATACCCGCGAAAATCAGTGAGCGAACTGAGGTACCTGGCCGTGGCATCACCGGCCCGGGCGAGTGTCGGTTTATCAAGATAAGGCGTTATTCTGTCAACCCGCACCACTTCTGACAGCGTGAGTACCGCAAATGGCAGATAAACGCCTGCATCGTCGTTAACGTTGTTCTCAATGTGTGCCAGTAATTCCTTAGTAATCGCAGTCAGTGTGTCAGGCTGCAGCGCGCCAGCCCGCATCCATGTGCTTAGCAGGTGAAACGCGGTGTTATCGCGAATAACCGGGTCTGCCATTGCGAGACAAGGCAGCAGATCCCGCGCTGTCTGTTGTTGCTCATCGGCGCTGAACGTCTGCTGATTAAGTGTCGATAATGCGCTGGCCGGGAAGTGTGCCTGACATTGCGCTTGCAACGACATACCAGGGCTGGATGCAGAAAAAAACAGTAACGGAACGACAAGGAGTCTGGCATGCATAATCAGTTCATAATAATCAGTAAGGCTCAGTCTGTAGTGTGGCTGACCCGCCCGGGATAGCAAGACCGGTCAGCCTGTTCTTTCACCTTGTCGCCCGCTTACCATGATTATCCGGCTGTTCAGCGCACTACTGTCGTTTTATCGTGGTGTAAGTGTGTACGTCGGACGCAGGCCTTTCACACTGTTCGGTGCGCGTCTCACGACCCAGCAACACCCAGTGTGTGCGATGCGCATAACCTGCGTCTATCGCCTTATCAGGCATAAAGCAATCGCCCGATATATGCGACTTGTCCAGCAGAATGTAACGATGTGGCTTTTCCCCGAGCCACTGATAGGCGGCTTTCAACTGGTCTTCCGTGGGGGTGTGATAACCGAAATGGGTCACCGGATAAGGCGAAAACAAAATAAACTGCTCGGAAAAATCCACCAGCCCAAGTTGCGCGTCATCCGGAACAAAGGCCGCCATCGTGTCAAACACTGGCTTAGGAGTTTTTACATCTTCAAGCAAGCTGTAACCCCAGGTACTGTAAAGTACCCACAGACCGGCGAGAAAAGCGGGCCAGCTCAACCAGCGCTGTCGGCGCGCATTAGCAATGACAACGACAATCCCCCATACGCCAACCGTCATGAAAAACGCCCAGGGCGAGATTTCATATTTTGCCTGCAGTTTCACTGCCGCTTTGACACCAAGCTCACCGGCAATACCCAGCCCCAGCAACGCAACGGCCAGTAGCGTTGTCAGGCCCCATATAAGCCATGAAGGTAACGGTTTTGAGAACACCTGTCTGAGATAAGGCCCTGCAGCCACACACAGTATTGGCAGTGCCGGAAAGATATAAACGCCGCGCTTGCCCGGACTCATTGAGAAAAAGAGAATCACCAGCAGCACCCAACTCAAGGTCAGAATAATGCGTGCGTCCTGTTGCCTGAATGCCCGTACCCATTGAGGGATAAGCCAGGGCAGTAATAATGTCAGTGGTAACCAGAAAGCAGGAATGACGGACACCACAAAATACCAGAACGGCTTAATGTGATGCCACGAATCCGCATAGCGTGTGACGGTCTGGCGAAACAGGATATTGTCGCGATATGCAGCCAGCGCGGTATCGTCGCTACCTGCCACAATCAACAGCATCGGAATAAGCCAGCAGCCAATTGCAGCCAGCATAACCACCGGGCCGGAGGCCCATTTTAGCCAGTGTTCCCGCTGGATGGGTGCCAGATGATGAGCCCCTGACCAACGCGCAATGACATAGGGAATAAGCATCAACAAGGGTAAAAAGCCGACGCCCTTGGTAATGACACCCAGTCCCATTGCGACCCAGGCAAGCAGGTACCAACGCCACTGCCCGTCATATAATAAAAAGCGCAGCAGGCTGTAACAACCAAGGGTAATAAACGCACACACCAGCGCGTCAATTTGTGCCGACTTCGCCTGCAACAGGAACTGGAAACAAAACAGTAACAGGAAACCGCTCAACAGGCCTGTCTGACGGTCCCACAACATGCTGCCAGCGCGATAGGTTAGGTAAACGGTCGCCAGACCTGCCAGTGCAGACGGGATAAGAAACGCGACGGTTATCGAGCCCGTCAACGCGTAAAACAGCGCAATACTCCACATGAACACGGGTGGCTTATCGGGATAAAGCTCGCCTCCACGGGACGGAAAAAACCACTGACCAGAGTCGATCATATCCTTGGCGATCAGCGCAAACCGGGGTTCATCGGCAGGCCAGGGATCGCGCAGGCCAAGTCCGGCCAGAATCAGCACCGCTGAAATCACCATTAATGCAATGAATTGCTGCCTTTCTGTCAACGCATTCAGAAACACAATCATGTTCTCCGTCTTGAATTACAGAGTCTGACGCCCGGCCTGGTTTTCATCAATCGGTGCGGTGTCTTCCGGGAATGCGGCCCGGCGCTGCTTATAGAGATAAACCCCAAGTACCCCGGAAATGCCCATCAGCACAATACTCAGCACAATTTTCCAGTATGACTGCACCAGCACGCCTTTACCCAGCAACGAAAAAATCAGCATCTGCGGCATGTAACCGAGCATTGAGCCCATAAAAAACGGTAAAGCGCGGATATGCGTTGCACCGGCCAGCAGGTTGGTCACCAGATTGTTCCCAACCGGCAGCAGTCTGATGATAAGGGATTTGGTAAACGGATGATGGACCAGGAAACGATTAAGCGGCGCAACCCGCCGGAGAAACCAGCGCACCACGAGTGGCCGGGCATACAACCGCGACAGATAAAAGGTAGCAACACAGCTGAGTACCGCTGCCAGGGTGCCATACAGAAAGCCTTCAGCAACCCCGAAAGCATAGCCTGCCAGAAACGCAACCAGTTGCCTTGGCAGTCCCGCGCTGAGCAGCAATACCGCAACGCCGGTAAAGATCATGGCGCCCTGAAAACCACTGTCACGGGTATGTGCGTCCACCCAGGCCTGGTCAAACTCAGACATTGAGGGCAGCCATTGCAGCAATTCGCTGATGCCAATACTTAACAGCAGCAACACACTGAGACGAAACGCAATCCTGACCATCGCAACGCGCTTGTATTCACTGAATCGCATAGCGGTCCGGGATATCATTGCTGGCTGGCAGTAACCGGGACATCCTGCTTGTCTGTCTGCACAATGACCGGCAGCCTGGCGCGCCGGCTCAGCCACATCACACCCAGCATATCGACAATACCCACCCACAGGCGACTCCACATGGTGTACTTAGACACCCCGTGTTCGCGCGCCCGATGATTGACTTCCACCACGACAATTTCACCGCCACAACGACGGATCAGGGCGGGCAAAAAGCGGTGCATATGATCGAAGTAAGGCAGGCTCAGATAGGTCTGACGCGGGATCACCTTAAGGCCACACCCGGTATCCGGCGTATCGTCTTTTAACAAACGACGGCGAATACCATTTGCAATTTTTGACTGAAACCGTTTCCACGCGGTGTCCTTACGCTGTTTACGGTAGCCGGCAATGCAGAAGTGCGGGTTGCTCAGTTTGTCGGCAGCGGCCAGCATGGCAGGAATGTCTGCAGGATCATTCTGACCATCGGCATCCATGGTCACAATCAGCCTGCCTGTCGCCTGTTTTACTCCCGTCAGTATTGCTGTGCTCTGCCCCACCGATGCCTGATGCTGAACCGGCAGCAGTTGCGGGACGTCGCCATCAGCCAGCGCGCGTAACGCAGCATAAGTACCGTCGTCACTGCCATCATCCACATAGACAATTTCATAGGTACAGCTATTGCCCAACGCACTGACAATTTCCATCACCAGAGGTTTGACATTTTCTTCTTCATTTTTTGCAGGAATAACAACAGACAGGTCGACGCTCACAACTTCTCTCTTTAATTTTATTAATTTTTTAAATGTATATCCGGAAGCTTAAGATAACCTTAATGTAAAGCGGCTGTTAATAATAGTCGTAAAGGCGAATACAGTGCGTCAGGCTGCTTGCGAGTTGGAAAAGCGTGTTTTGACGTGTAATACAGACAAAAAAAGGCACTTCATTTAAGTGCCTTTTGGGTTTAGCGGAACAGTGTTTACTGGTCCTGCTTTTGTTTTTCTTTCTTTTTGGCTTCATCTTCAGACAGGTCAGTCACGCGGACTTTACCTGCTGCCACATCGTGCTGGTCACGAAGACCTTTAAGTACACTAATTTCATCCGGTGAGAAGCGAACATTCAGCTTGGCTTTCTGAATCAGGCCTTCAGCCACGAAGTTCTGTACGGCCCCATTGCCCATAGCGCCACCACCACCGGCATTAAGGCCACGCTGCTCAACACGTGCCGCATCAATCATCGCCGCATTGTTGGTCATCAGGCCTGCGCCAAAGTCACGTCCGCCGCCAACACCCGCCAGGTTGATGTCACGGATATCAAGATCAAGGTCGTCGGCATCTGTCGCGACAATATCCTGATAGACATCATCATTGAGGTAGTCCAGCACATGGTCTTTAAGCTTTTGCATGTCATTATCAAAGAACACCAGATTACGTTCATAGTAATCCGACAGACGACCGTCGTAGTACGTACCGCGGTTAGAGTTCACAAAATCTTTTGCAATACGCTCAAGCTGTCGCCAGACTTTCTCACCGGTGAAGGCTTCCGTTTGAATCGACGGGCCACCTATGACGCCCTGAAACAAGCCATAAATCACCACTGGATCGCTGTGGTATTTCTCTTTCAGTATTTTAAAGTGAATATCATTCAGGCTCAGTGGCACACCGCTAATGGTCACGACTTTGCGGTTTCTGAGACTGTCATCGTCATCACCGGTCAGACGCCGCATATCCAGGCCCGGATGTTCACTGGCCATTTCCTTCAGCAGCGTAAAGTTATACAGATTCAGCCAGTAAGCCAGTTGCTCATTACGGTTAAAGCTGGACAGTGGTACCTCATTGGGCAGGCTTTCCAGGCTCTGCTGCAGGTCATTCAGTACTTCGACATATTTCTCATTATCGAAGTTATCGAAATAAAAGCGGTTACCTTCAAGCGCGGTCAGGCGGTTAATTTTATTGCGCATACGCGTGCCGGTTGTACCGCTTTGCTTATCCGCTTTTTCACGGGTCGACGGACCCACATCGTACACGCTCATATCCAGAAACTGGTCGAGATCGGTGTAGGCAATACTCAGTTCAGACGCATTATCCGCCTGCATAAAAACGTCATATTCTGGTGAAGGCGCCGCCTGAACATTCAGGCCCAACGTGGCCACCAGCAGTGTAGTCGTTAGAAGTCGTTTCATTTTTAACAGTCCTTATTGTTAAGGTTTTTCTAGCATCTACGAAAAATGGTTAATTCGCAAGCAGTTACCAAAATCACCCTGTATATAATTGCAACATAATATGATTTATCTTTGCTCTTTTTCTTTGGTTGCTTCTTCTTTGCTAAGGTCAGTCACCTTGACCCGGCCGGCATTAATTTCGTGTTGCTGCCGGATGCCATTGAGCACTTCGAGTTCATCCGCACTGAAGCGCACATTCAGTCTGGACTTGCGTATTAAGCCTTCGGCCAGGAAGTTTTGCGTTGCGAATGTGACCGAGCCCGCGCGCTGCTCAACATTCGCGGAATCAATCAGTGCCGCATTGTTTTTCATAAGACCGGCGCCATACTCACGGCCTCCGCCAATGTCCGCCAGGTTAAGATCTTCTATATCCAGCTCAAGATCGTTCGCAGCGGTGGCCGCAATATCCTGATAGACATCGTCTTCAAGATAATCCAGAACATGGTCTTTGAGTTTCTGCTTATCGTTATCAAAAAAGGCCAGATTACGCTGATAGTAGGCCGATAATCGTCCATCGTAATAGGTGCCACGGTTTGAGTTGATAAAGTCACTGGCAAGGCGCTCAAGTTGCTTCCAGACAGTTTCCCCTTTGAAGGCTTCATCCTGCAGCGTAGGCCCGCCAATGACGCCCTGAAACAGCCCGTAGATGACCAGCGGATCACCATGGTATTTTTGCAGAAGAATATCAAAATGGATGTCATTCAGACTGAGTGGTACGCCCGCAACGGTCACGGCTTTGCGGTTCAGTAAACTGTCATCGTCATCATCAAGCAGCCGCCGCATATCAATATAGCCGCCTTCTTTAGCCAGCTCACTGAATAACGTAAAGTTGTACAGATTCAGCCAATAGGCCAGTTGCTCATTTCGGTTGAATCCTGACAGCGGCACTTCATCCGGCAACGCCGCCAGACTCTGGTGAATGGCGGTAAGAATGTCGGTATAGTCCGTACTCTGAAGAATATCGAAATAAAAACGGTTACCTTCCAGCGCAGTGAGCCGGTTTACCCGGTTTTTCAGTCGCGTTCCGGTGGTGCCGCTGGCGCGTGGCGCTTTTTCTCGCGTCGAGCGCCCCACCACGTAGACACTGGCGTTAAGAAACTCATCAAGATCATCATAGGCGATGGTCAGCTCTGAATTATTGTCTGCCGACATAAACGGTGCATAACGCGATGAGGTCTGCGCCTGCATACCGGCAGACCACAAGAGGCTGAACAGCAAAACGGCAAGAATGGATTTCATGACAACGCTCCCTGAAAATATGAAATGTAAGCATGGTCAAAGAAGACGGGGTTCGCAAGGTCAGGATGCGGGTCATCCTGACCGTGGTGTGGCTGTACGATTTGGGTCAGGGCGTGCTGTAATTATCGAAAGCCACGCCCCAAACCCGGCTGGCCTAAGGCTGGTTATCTGAGGATGACGCGTCTTCTTCCAGCTCCTGTAGCAACATATCGGTGATGGTTACCCGCCCCCGACTGACCGCATTTTTGTCTTTCATTTTCTGCAGCATTTCAATCTCGTGATCACTGAAACGAACATTGAACTTGGCTGACGATAATAGCGTGTCGCCAATGAAGCTCTGGGTCATCCCTACGCCCTGTTGTGAGGAGCGGCCAGCGTCAATCAGGGCAGCGCGGTTATTCGCGAGTCCCGCGCCAAACTGTCTTCCGCCGGCGATATCAGCCAGATTATGGTCATGTATGTCCAGTTTCAGGGCGTCTGCCGGCGTACTGGCGATGTCGTCCCGAATATCATCAGACAGGTAATCCAGCACATGCGCTTTCAAAACGGCCTTATCATTATTGAAAAAAGCCAGGTTGTCGGCATACCACGCAGAGAGCCGGCCACCATAGTAACTGCCACGGTTAGAGTGAATAAACTCAATGGCGCTCTGCTCTAACTGCCGCCAGACTTTATATCCGCGAAAGGCTTTTACCTGAATACTTGGCCCGCCAATGACGCCATGAAACAGTCCATAAAGAATCAGCGGATTGGCATCATATTTTTCTTTTAATATCCGAAATTTTATATCATTCAGGCTCAGTGGCACGCCGCTGACGGTCAGTAGCTTACGGTCCATCAGCGGGTCGTTTTCGTCCGCCAGCATTCGGCCTATATCAGGATAAGGTAACGCTTTTACCAGCGTGTTAATCATCGTGAAGTTGTAAAGGTTCAGCCAGTAGGCAAGCTGTTCATTCTTGTTAAACGAGGACAGTGGCGCGGCATCCGGCAGGGTTTCCAGGCTCTTTTGCAGGGTAGTCAACACCTCGGCGTACGCGTCATTCTCAAAGGCCTGGAAAAAAATCCGGTTACCTTCAAGCGCAGTCAGACGGTTTGCCCGCTCGCGCATGTACGTGCCGGTAATGCCATTGCTGGCACTCGCTTTCTCACGGGTAGAATGCCCCACGTTATACACGGCACTGTCGAGAAACGCGTCGAGATCGTCATAGGCAATGGTAAGTTCAGAGTTTTGATTGGCCTGCATAAACTGCCCGAGATCTCCGTCAGGCTTGTCCTGACTGGCCAACGCGAATAGCGGGATAGAGAGAGAAACAATAAATAATAACTTTTTCATGCTGGTTTCCTTACACGCTGAAAGGGTGTGGACACACCCTAACTATAGAACACGATAATCCGTTGTTGGTTCGCAGACACTGTGCCTAAACGCCGTCCTGGCGTCAAGGCACTGTATTGTTGCAGAATTTATTTTTTGGTCGGCTCCATCGCTTCCGTTTCCGACAAATCAACCACACTGACCGAGCCCTGGTTTGAAAGACGAATATTTTTCATTTTCTGCAGCCGCTCAATATCATCCAGATTAAGCTGACTGTTTTGCATCGCTTTTCTTAAGATGCCCTCGGCAATGTAATTCTGCACCGGCACCGCGACGCCAGGCTGCGACACGCGGGCGGCATCCATCAGCGCGGCACGGTTATTCATCAGTCCGGCGCCATACTGACGTCCCCGGCTTAAATCTGCCAGGTCAATATCGCGAATATCCATTGCCAGCAAACGCGCTGGCGTGCTGTTTATTTCAGCATAAAACGTTCCCGGCTTGAGATAGCGCAACATGTGTGCTTTCAGCTGTTCCTTGTCATCATTGTAAAACACCGCATTTCTCTGGTACCAGTGAGACACCCGGCCATCGTAATAAGTACCACGATTGGAATTAATAAAGTCGGACGCAGCCCGGGCCAGTTGCTGCCAGACCTGCGGGCCTTTAAAGGCAAATGGCTGCAGTGACGGCGCCCCAATCACTGCCTGATAAAGACCATACATCACCTCAGGTTTCCCGGCATACTGAACGCCAAGTATGCGATGGTGGATATCGTTAAGGCTCAATGTGACTCCCTGAACGGTGACCCGTGGCGCGCTAAAAAGCGCACTGTCTGCATCATAGAACTCCCGCGGGTCAATCACCGGGTACTGGTCAGCCAGGGCTGACAGCAACGTCAGGTTGTAGAGATTCAGCCAGTAGGCAAGCTGCTCATCCCGGCTGAATGAGGCCAGGATAAGTTCGTCGGCAACCGCAATCAGACTGCGCTGCAGCGAGGTCAGCAGCGCCACATACTCAGGGTTGGCAAAATTATCAAAGTAGAAGCGGTTTCCTTCCAGCGCCGTTACCCGGTTTATTCTGGGTTTCAGCAAGGTGCCGGTGACACCGACCGGACGCGGCGCTTTTTCCCGGCTTGAGGGACCAACCACATACACGCTGGCAGCCAGAAAGGCATCAACGTCATCGTACATGATCTGCAGCGTTGAGCCGGGCGTTGACTGCGTAAACTCAGTGGGCGTCGTCAGTGGTTCTGCCGCCGCGCTTGTGCAGCCAACAAGCCCCATCAGAAATGTATACAAAAGCCGTTTCACATTGTTCCCCTTACCTGATAATTCTGCATTGATAGTGACTGCCTTTTTAGCTACCTGCAACTTATCCTGCTGTTTATGAAGGAGATGTCATAATCAGCTTGTACCGAAGACGTTCCACGGTAACACGCTTGTCTACACAGCAATGTGATAACGATTCTTTCCTTCACGTTTTGACTGATATAACGCCTTATCGGCTTTTTCCATCAGCGCTTCAATATCACAGCGAATACCGGGCTGTGGAGCGTAATGCGCAATACCCAGGCTCACCGTGACGCTTAAGGCCTGTCCGCCTTTCGTCATAAACACATGGTCGGCCACCGTGCTGAGAAAACGCGTTGCAATCGCTTCTGACAGGGTTAGCGGGGTGCGTGGCAATACGACAACAAATTCATCGCCTCCGATGCGACACAGAATATCATTTGAACGCAGGGTTGCCGACGCAATCTGCGCGACCTCGCGGATCACGTCATCCCCCGCCTGATGTCCGTAATGGTCATTAATCTGTTTAAAATTATCAATATCAAACGTCATCAGACTCAACTCAGGCTGGGCCACCCCCGCCCGTCCGAGGACATTTTTAAAATAGTCGTAGCAATAACGCCGGTTGTACAGTCCGGTCAGCTCGTCGCGAATCGACAATGCCAGCGACTTTTGAGAACTGCGATACTGAATCACCGCAAATACCAGCAGGAAAACCGCCAGCAGGACAGTGCCGATCATCAGCAGATTTTGTTGTTGTGTCCGCAAGGCCTGCTCGGTAGCACGGGCGTCCTGGAGCTGTGCGTTTTGTTTAAGAAAAGCAATTTCCTTGTCTTTGCGCTCTGCCTCCATGGTGGTCTGCATGCGCGCGATGCGTTCTGAATTATTGCGCCGGATCAGGGTAACGTAGTCGCGGTAATACTGCTCGATCACCTGCAGCCCGCGTGCTGTTTCTCCACTGTTGAACAGTAAAAGGCCGTCAATATAACTCAGCTCAAGGTGCCACTGGGTACCCTGCAATCCGTCCATCGCATCAAGAATTGCCCTCGCATCATCCAGATTAGCGCGGGCATTTTCGAGCCCGCCATCCTGAATATGACATAAGGCGCGCTTTTTATAGAGCTCCGCATCATAGTCAGCCAGTCCGTCGAGCGACAGGGCAAAGGCGATGGCGGGCAGCGCCTTTTCACAGTCTCCCATTTCAGCCAGCGTCATTGCCCGCCCATAGTGCAGATAATAGTTTTCACTGTCCGGACCGGCGAACGCCAGCGCCCTCTCGTACTGGTCAAACAGGGTCAGCGCCTCCTGCCAGTTTTGCAGACGACGGTTTACGGTAGCCAGGCCGAGTAACGTACTGGCAATAAATGGCGGGTAATCAAGACGGTTAAAATAGGTCAGTGCGCTTTTGTAGTAATCCACTGAGCGTGAATAGTTACCTGAATAATTGTAGGTATCTGCCAGGCTTTCCTCGATGAGCCCGTTAACGAAGGGATCATTGAGTGAGACCAGTTCGCGGTAGGCCTCATGCAGCGTCAGGTTTGCGGTGTAATAGTCTCCCGCCAGGGCGTAGACATAACCCAGTTCACGAATAATCAGCGCATAATCCGCTTTTGAAGACGCCTGAGAAGCCGTTGCTGCCGCTCGGGAAAGAAAGGCTTCCGCATTGTTCAGTTGCCCCTGTTTGTGTGCCTGTACACCACTGAGATAGTCTGCCAGTGCACGTTGCGGTAGCGTGAAAGTGGACGCGCGGGCGGCCAGTGCCGCAATGGTATCTGCCATATCGGCATACCGCGCCAGTGCATTTTCTGCCTGCGCTTTGCGTATCAGATACCAATTGATGTAGACCGGCGTGTTGCTGGTATCCTCGGGGGAAAACTGAGTGAGCTGCTGGTAAGCCTGACCGGGATCAGAGAATAACACCGGCTCAAACTCGGCCAGTGTCTGTTCAGTTACTGCCTGCTGTGCCATTGCGCCTGTTAAGAACACACTCATGAGCAGGCAGAAACACAGTCTGGCATACCCTGCGACGTTGCGCGCCATTAAGCCCTTTTCCTTTCACTTCCGGTTGTTACCTGTCGATGACAGCCGACAACGTTCACGTTCCTACTGGATATAAAGCTATGCTGATGTAGCAAATTTAGCAAGCTGTCGCCGTGCAACAGGGGCAAACCATCCGGTTAATGGAAATCGTATTAAACAGGCCGCGGCTTACGCTTTCTGCACGGCAGACAGCGCCTGACTTAACTCTTTAATACTAAATGGCTTACTGACAATACCTTCACATCCCCATTGCTGACGATTTTCCTCCGTCGCCATATTGGTATAGCCTGTTGCCACAATCACCGGTGTCGATATGGCGTTTTCACGCAAGGTGTGAAGGAGCGTGAGCCCATTCATTTCGGGCATGGCATAGTCTGTGATCATTACCTGATAACGGTCAGGATTTTCCTTCATGTGTGCGAGCGCTTCCTTCGCGCTCTGAAAGCTGGTCACATCACAGCCGATATGCTCAAGTAACGACTCACCCAATTCACAAATGGCCGCTTCATCATCCACCAGTACGACCTGCATGTGTTCAAAATAATCCGGCGCGTCGTCTTTGTGTTCTTTCACCCTGACGCCGTCCGGCACAATTGGAAAAAAGAGGATAAATTCGGTGCCACGCCCGGGGGAACTGAGTACTTCAATATGCCCTTTGTGCTGTTTGATAAGACTATCCACAATAGACAGCCCGAGGCCCGATCCCCGCTCTTCACCTTTCAGTTTGGTGGTATAAAAAGGTTCAAAAATCCGGTTTCGGGTTTCTCTGTCCATGCCAACCCCGGTATCCCTGATACTCAGGCAGACGTAATCGTCTTTTTTCCCACCTTTGTCGGCTAACCGCCGCTTATCACACATGCCAACAGACACCGTAAGCGTTCCCCCGTCTGGCATTGCCTGAATCGCATTGGTGCATAAATTCAGGATCACGCGATAAATTTCAGACGGATTGGCCCCAATAGCAGGCAGGCCGTCTTCAAAGTTCTCCTCGATGGAAATGTTACTGTGTGCCGTACTTTGAACGAGGGTAACCACCTCGTCTGCCAGCTTATCGAGATAGACGGGCTCGATATTTTCAACCGACTCACGGCTCATCAGCAAAATTTGTTTGATCAGGGCTTTCGCCCGGTTGGCTGAATCTTCCAGGTTAGATACATAACCACTGAGCGACGGATCGCCGGCAAGTTTTAATTTTAATAGCTGTGCATAGCCCAGAATCGGGGTCAGCAGGTTGTTAAAGTCATGGGCAATACCGCCTGCGAGGGTGCCCAGCGCCTGCATTTTTTGTTGCTGTAGCGCGGTTTCCTCGAGCCTGACGCGTTCAGTAATGTCCATGTGCGAGCCAAGCAAACGCACTGGCTCACCGGTCTCATCCTGAACCAGGGAAGCATGTGCTAAAATCCAGCGGTAGGTACCATCCTTGTGTCGCATTCGAAATTCTGCTTCATAATTATCAAAATCACCGGCCAGCGTTTTACGTACTTTGACGAGAGTGTCTTCAAGGTCATCGGGGTGCACCCGCTTTTCCCACTCACTGAATTCGTTGTCTATTTCGTGTGTCTGGTAACCCAGCTGACTTTTCCACTCCGGTGAAAAGTAGGTCTTATTGGTCACCAAATCCCATTCCCACAGCCCGATATTACCGGCAGCGATGGCTTCCTGTAGTTGCAGGACGGTTTCCCTGAGCTGCTTTTCGGTTCGCCGGATATCCGAAATATCAATGCCGGTACTAATGAAATAACCGTCACAGGGAATGCTGGTCATCGACAGCGTCTGATCGGTGGCCTCGAAGTAACTCTCCCAGGTATGGGGCTTTTGTTCCGCATAAATTTTTTCGACAATCGGCATGAACAGTTTGGTGGTGCCCTTTCCAAAAATAGCGTCTGTTTCCTTGCCGATAATATGCTCGCGTTCACGCTGCCAGGATGCCAGTGCCACTTCGTTAGCATCAATCAGCCGCCAGGTTTTAATGCGATCACCATCATAAACCAGTTCCCACACATGCACTTCATGCTGCATGTTATGAAACAAAACCTGATAATATTCTGACTGTTCACGGTATACCGCCGCCTGAGCGACCTGGCTTTCCAGCTTTTCAATGCGCGCCTGCAGGGCGTCAGTTGAGACTGCATGATTGCTTGAACGTGTCGTCATAAATTCAGGTTTACCTTTATTCGGCGAAGCGTCATTCACTGCCCCACCGTAGCGCATCTGACCAACAAACCACCATAATAACGGGGTGGCAGGTAATCATAATTTTCTCGCGTTACAGTCCTGCCTGACCCGGAACAGAAAATCATCAAAATCAATCGGCTTTTCCAGTATATGATTTTCATCAATGCCTTGCGGCCTGACATCAATAAACCCGGTCACGATGTAGCACACAATCTGCGGATAATGTGTCGTCACCCAGGAATAAATATCTCCCCCCGACAAGTTGCCGGGCATTTTGAAGTCAGTGAGCACAACATCAATTCTTTCGTGGTTGGCTTTCACGAAATCAAGTCCTTGCTCTGCACTATTAAAGTCATATACCACCGCGCCCTTTTCTTCCATAAATGCTTTGAGCACATCGGTAATCAATGCCTCATCATCAATCAGGACTGCTGTTATATCTTTCATTATTTTTCTTCTTTTTCGCAGGGCAGCCACAACGAAAAGGTGGCGCCATCCCCGGGGTGACTGTCGACCTGAAGGCCAACGCCTTCATGCAGACAATATTCATACAACACACTTAAGCCCAGCCCACCGCCTGCGCGTTTGTCACGGGTAGTGTAGAAGGGTTCGAAAATGCGTTTTAAGTCTGATTCGGCAATCCCCTCACCATTGTCGGCAACGGTAATCAGGGCATAATGCGAACTGGGTCTGGGTTCTACTATGACTACACCGCGCTGGGTATCAACCTGGCTGCAGCACGCCGAATTGACAGTTATCGTCCCGTGCTCAGCAATGGCATCGGTGGCATTCGCCACCAGACTGGTTATCGCGTCCATCAGCACCACTTTGTCAGTTATTACAGTACACTGTGCGCTTCGCCAGCAGTTGAGCGTGACAGACTCCGGCAACGTCGTTTTTAATGTACGTAACTGATGGCTAAGTAATTCATCTACCACAACACGCTCATGCCGGTGGTGGCGCTCGCGCACCAGCGTGACAAGCTTGCGGGTGAGCGTTGACGCCCGGTCAGTTGCGGTTTCAATGTTTTTAATGCATTTCTCGGCTTTTTCACTGTGCGATTGCAGCCGCAGCAACTGTGTATTCCCCGACACGATGGCCATGATGTTGTTGATGTCATGACAGACTTTGCCTGCAATCTGGCCAATCGCCTGCATTTTCATCCTGCGGGCCATCGTTTCCTGCTGCAGCTTTTGTTCGGTAATATCATGCTGAATAGCGATAAAATGGGTAAGTATGCCATTCCGCTTCACCGGCGAGATCAACAGATGGTTCCAGTAAGCCTTGCCGTTTTTGCGATAATTGAGGATCTCAACATCCACTTCTGCCTCACGATTCAGCGCCTCCCGAATCTGACTGGCTGTGTCAGGGTTGGTATCCTCTCCCTGCAAAACCTGCCCAAGGCGTTTGCCCCGGACTTCATCCAGTGTGTAGCCAGTAATATCCTCAAAGGTCCGGTTGACCCACATCACCCGCTTTTCACTGTCACAAATGGTGACGCCGGTAATTGACACCTCAGCGACTTTTGACAGTAAATTCACCTGCTCAGACAAATCCTCATAATCTGTCACATCCTGACAAATACCGTATATGCGCGGTGACCCTGTCGCAGGTTCTTCGTCGACTTCAGCACGGCAACGCACTACCCGTACCTCGCCACTGGGTCTTACCAGTCGCAACTGAAACTGCCAGGAACGGTTTTCCCGAATTCCGGCTTCAACCATTTTTTTTACTTCATCACGGTCTTCCGGATGGTAGAAGTTAATGGCGGTCTCAAGCGTAGGGGTGTACTCCTCTTCACTTAACCCGTGGATCGCGTAGATCTCTTTAGACCAGAATAAATCCAGCGTGTTCAGGTCAATCGACCAGTAACCAAACTTGGCGATCTGCGCCGCTTTACCAAACAGCTCTATTTCTTCTGCACTTTTTTCAACAAGATGGCCAACGGTTTTGAAAGGGACTATGACCAGTGAAACATGCCCTGCGCCGGAATTTTCAACCGGTGTTGCCGTACACTGTAGGGCAGTGAGCCCACCGTCCTCACGCTGACACTCAAAACTGAAGCGTGCGGTGTCGCCGTTTTTTATTACTGTTTTTAACAGGTGTGTCACGCGCTCGCGGTCAGGTTCGGCCACCAGCTTATCGATGGGCATGCCCACCAGTTGTCTGGCTGCCCAGCCGGTCTGCGAAAGCCACGACGTGTTTGCTGCTGTAATGGTCAGGCGGTCATCCAGGCTCAGCACAAGCAACGACGAAGTGCCAGCGACCCTGCTGTTGTTATTGTCTGAATACATTGAGGATGCGGTGGTCATGATGAACATTCTCGCAATGCATTGAAGGGGGCGATGTTTTCCATTTCAGGCCTCCTTCTGACTGGTAGCGCCGATGAATCTCTCCAAATTGTCTGATGTCATCGGCCTGGCAAAATAGAACCCCTGCATGCACTCGCATCCTAACGATTGCAACAGACGGACCTGTTCTTCGGTTTCAATGCCTTCGGCCACCACCAGCATATTGAGGTCGTTTGCCAGGGCAATCGTGTGTTTAACAATCGCCAACGCACCGGAACGTTCAGTCATATTCACCACAAAGGAGCGGTCAATTTTCAGTTCGCTGAAGGGTAACTGGTCAAGCTCATGTACGGTGGAAAAACCGGTACCAAAGTCATCCAGTGAAATATGCAGACCATTCAGCCTTAACTTGGCCAGCATGGACTTCAGTTCTTTTGTCATTCCGACTGCGGATAACTCGGTAATTTCAAAACAGATCTGGCTCGGCTGAACGTAGTGACCGGAAACGTGCGCCAGCAGGCCTGACATAAACGACCGGTGCAGCGACGTAGGGTCGACATTAAACGACACCCTGCAATGGGCGGGATAACCAATTGAGGCCAGTTGAGCTAAGCAGGTATCAATGATTTTCGTGGTGAACTCGTCCATCAGCCCCAGTTCAACCAGACGGGGGATAAATACGGCCGGACACAAATCACCAAACAACGGATGAGACAGTCTTGCCAGGCACTCCACGCCCACCAGGGTATTATCAAACGAATTCACCTGGGGCTGGAATACGGGATAAAACCAGTCCCGTTTAATGGCAATCGAGAGATCACCGCTAGTCAGGGAAATCGACTCCTGACCACTGTCTGATGAGGACGTGGCTGCGGCCAAAGGTTGCTGGGTGTTGAGCACATCGATAAATTGGTCAAAGGTAAACGGCTTGAGCAGTTTTCCGCCATAAACCAGCCCCAGTTCATGAAGTACATCCACCGCACTGTTTATGATGCTTTCAGCCACCCCCGAGCACAGTACCACTGGCACGTTGATGCCGGCATGACTGAACGCATCCAGCACGTCCAGGCCATCGTGCCCCGGCATATTCAGGTCTAGAAGGACAAACGAGGCGCTCTGACAGGCCGACAGTGCATTCTGGTCGAATTCGGTAAAGTAGGTTGCAGAAAACCCTGCAGCACGGGCGAAATCGCACAGTGTCTCACCTACGTCCGGTGCATCTTCAATAATCACAATGTCAGACATTGCCTACCCCGCGATCGCTAACCGACATGCTGCCTCAGGCACACTGACGGTTTCAGACTGTCTCCCGGGCTCACCGGTAATGACCGTCTTCATACACTAAAACAACTCGATGTCAGAATCGGTCACGTCCGGCTGTGCTTTTTCCTCATTAGTATGTGATTCCGACAGGATCATCTCATCCACACAATCTGATATTAAACGCTGAAGTTCTCCCAGATTACTGCTTTTCTCTTTACTGCGTATTTCTTTTTCAATCAGATTGATGAAAAACTGTTCCTGTTCTTCGGTCATATCCAGTTCATGGAAACTCAACCCGATTTTCACTGCAATTTGATCAATCAGCTCTCTGCGTTCTGACTCCATGCTGTTAATACCCGATGACAACATGTCGAGCGCTGAGCGTAACTTGTCCCGCGTGGCCAGCAAAGACTGGTGCTCCAGCAAAGACATAAACCGGGCCTCGACCGCCAGGATAAGTTTTGCGGCTACATCAAGGATGGCATCAAACGACAGCGTGCCTTCCAGCGGCATGTTCTTGAAAAGAATGGACACATGCCGGTCATTAAAAATGGTGCGCCGCCCGAAGTGATAGATACGCCCGTGCTCTCTCAATACATCAAACACCTGTAGCTCAATGTCGGAACAGGTGATGGAGTCGACGTCATAGCTGAACGTCTCGGTGTCAGAGCGTAGTTGTATTGCAATTTTTAAGTCTTGTCCCAGGAAGTTTTGCCCGACGGCCTGCATGATATCCTGCGGCGAGTGACAGTCGTTCATTTTAGCGACCAGCTCCAGCGCCCGGCCATAGGATGCGGCCTGCTTCATTGCTGTCTGGGCCAGCGTGCCAATTTCCTTGTCTTTTTGCTGCAGTGCCCGGATGTTGCGCACATCATTGGCAAACCGAACAACCCGCTCGTGAAACGTCACCAGGTTGAAAGGCTTTCCAATATAGTCACTGACCCCCAGTTCGTAAGCCTGCTTGACCAGAGAATCGGAGGTATCGCCACTTATCGCAATAACCGAAGGACGATGCTGAGGATCCATGCCCGTGATCGCCTGGCAGATTTCCAGTCCGGACCGTCCCGGCAGATGCATATCCAGTATGATCAGCGACGGCTTTGCTGCCAGCGCGTCCATGACTTCGTCTCCGCTAGCGGCAAAGGCCAGGGAAAAGTCATCCTCGAATAACTCTTCGAGTATTTCCCGGATCTGGCTTTCATCATCAGCAATGAGCAGTGTTTGTTTCAAAATCGTGCTCCGTCGGTAGCCTGAATTGACAACATGTTTTTTAGATTCTGTGAATATAGTGCAAATGCCATGCAACTCGCGGCCAAAACCTGAGATTCTTGACATATGTCAACATTTACTCAAATCCACCTACGCAACCTTTTGACGCCACTATACTTTGCTACACATTCACGGTGATTTCACTGGCATGCCGCAGCCCTTTAAGTGGTGTGTGATGCCATAACTGTTAACCGCCAGGGTCAGGCGTTATAAGGAGAACCGAGTGAGCAAACGAATTTTAATTGTTGATGATTCACCGTCGATTCGGCAAATGGTGGAGGTCACGTTAAAAAGTGCGAACTACAACATTACTGTCGCAGTGGACGGTCAGAATGCGCTCGATATCTGTCAGGATCAGACCTTTGATTTTGTGCTGACCGACGTCAACATGCCAAACATGGATGGTGTTACCCTGGTAAAGTCACTGCGCGCAATGGCGGCTTTCGCGTCAACCCCCATTATTGTGCTGACAACAGAAGCAGGCAGCGACATTAAGGCACAGGGCAAAGAGGCAGGCGCAACCGGCTGGATGGTCAAACCCTTCGACCCGACCAAGCTATTAGAGCTGGTCGCTAAGGTACTGGGATAACAGCCGGCATGACGATTGATACTGAACAGTTCCATCAGGTCTTTTTTGACGAGAGCGAAGAGCACCTGGAGACCATGGAGCGATTATTGATGGAGATCGATCCGGCCTCGCCGGATCCTGAAGCGCTCAACAGTATCTTCCGCGCCGCCCACTCGATAAAAGGTGGCAGCGGCATTTTTGGCTTTGACGGCTTAGGCGGACTGACCCATGTTATGGAAAACCTGCTGGACAAAGCGCGCAAGGGTCAGCAAGACCTGTCCGCCGATATCATTAATCATCTGCTTCATACCACCGACTTACTGAAGACTATCCTCGACGATTATCGTAGCGGCAATGCCATCGACCAGCCCGCCATTGACCAGGCTATTCGGGTTCTGGAGGAGACCATTGATAATGGGGCGTCGAAAGAGACAAAAGATGAACACGCCGCCTTTGGCTTTTTTGAACAGCCCGGTCAACAAGACGACAATGATGACGCGTTTGGCTTTTTTGATGACACCGATAATAGTAAAGGCAACGACGCCAGTACTGCCATGGATGAGGCTGGCTTTGGCTTCTTTGATGACACCGCGCCATCTGAACCCAGTCGGACTCCGCCAGCGCCGCCCCCCGCAGCGTCACCATCACCTGCCAGTCAGGCCAAAAAAGCGCCGCTTACTGAGTCAAAGTCGATTCGCGTCGACACCAGCAAAGTGGATTTACTGGTCAATCTGATTGGCGAACTGGTGATCACCCAGTCGATGCTGAATGTGGTGGGTAAAAGTGACGGCCCCGTTGTCCAGGACAAACTGGAACAGGGGCTGGCCGAACTGGAGCGTAATACCCGCGAACTGCAGGAGGCGGTGATGTCAATGCGCATGCTGCCGATTTCATTTGTCTTCAATCGCTTCCCGCGCCTGGTCAGGGACCTTGCCGACAAACTCGGTAAACAGGTTGACCTGCACATTGAGGGGGGCAGCACAGAAATTGATAAAGGACTGATTGAAAAGCTGGTCGACCCGCTGACTCACCTCGTCAGAAACAGCATTGATCATGGTATCGAACGTCCTGATGTGCGCACCGCACGCGGCAAAACGAAGAGCGGCAATATCACCCTGGCCGCCGCGCAGCGGGGTGGCAATATTGTGATCAGTATTCGTGATGATGGGGCGGGACTCAATAAACAGAAAATCCTTGCTAAGGCGCAGCAGAATAACCTGCCGTTACCGGATCCCGGCAATCACCAGGCGATCTGGGAGTTGATTTTTGCACCCGGCTTTTCGACCGCAGAGACGGTGACAGATGTGTCAGGCCGGGGTGTTGGCATGGATGTGGTTAAACGCAATATCGAAAGTATGGGCGGCAGGATCAGCATTGCCTCGTCTGAGGGGCACGGTTCGTGTTTTGACATAAGCGTACCGCTAACCCTGGCGATTGTTGACGGCATGTGCGTGGCATCCGGCGAGCAGGTGTTCGTGGTGCCGCTGGTTGCCATTATAGAATCTATTCAGCCCGCTGCATCACAGCTTCGAACTATTGCCAAAGACAACCTGCTGTGGGTGCGCGACAGATACTGGCCCATCCTGAATCTGTCCAGGCGCATGGAGATTGACGGTGCCATACAAAATCCCACTGACGCCATTATTATTCTGATTGAAAGCAGTAAGAAACGCTTCGGCCTGATGGTTGACCGTTTGCTGGGACAGCAGCAGGTGGTCATAAAAAGTCTGGAGCAGCATTACCGCCGGGTGCCGGGCGCCGCAGGCGCCACCATCATGGGCGACGGACACGTTGCCATTATCCTTGACGTGGAATCACTGGCGGAAGACGTCAATACCGAGGTAGCGGAGAGACAAACGCATGAGCAAACATCAAGACAACACAGCGCAGGCTGAGCAGCACGCTCAGACCGAGCGTGAGTTTCTGAGCTTCGTACTCGGTGATGAGCAGTACGCGCTGGATATTATGGCAGTGAAAGAAATCCGGGGTTACGAGCCTGTCACCAAAATAGCCAATGCGCCGCCATTTATAAAAGGGGTGCTGAATCTGCGGGGAGACATTGTCCCCATTGTCGACCTGCGCATTAAGTTTAACGTAGGCGAGGCTACCTACAACGACTTTACCATTGTGATCATGCTGAATGTGTGTGACCGCATCGTCGGCATTGTGGTTGATGCTGTGTCCGATGTGATCAAGCTGACAGCCGATGACATTAAACCCCCACCCGAATTTGGCGTCGCCTTTGATACTCAGTTTTTACACGGTCTGGCAGAAGTAAACGAGGCCATGATTATTATCGTCAACATTGAGAGTCTGATAAGCAGCGAGTCGCTGGCGTTATTCGACAAGAGCAATAATGATGGTCAGGAGTGAACTATGAACGTTTTAAACTTATTTAAAAGCCCCACCCAGTCGTCAGTGAATACCGACCGGCAGGTCCATACCCTCGAGATGAGTTCAACCTGCTTTATGATTGCTGATGTCGACCGCACCATTGTCTATGCCAATAAGGCGGTACTGGCGCTGCTGAAAAACAGTGAGGATGAACTGCGTAAGGTATTGCCACAGTTTTCGGCAGACAACCTGATTGGCCAGAACATTGATATCTTCCACAAAAATCCGGCCCACCAGCGCGGTATTCTGGCCAATTTGCGCGATGTGATGGAGTCGTCCATTTCTATCGGCTCACTGAACTTCAAACTGACCCTGATGCCGCTGTTTGACGATGCCGGCAAAAGTATCGGAACCGCCGTGGAATGGCTTGATCAGAGTGAACTGATTCTGAAAGCCGGCATGCTGGATGCCCTGGATCGTTCCCAGGCGGTGATTGAGTTTACCCCGGACGGTCATATCGTTACCGCGAATGAAAACTTCCTCTCAACCATGGGCTATAGCCTGGAAGAGATTGTGGGCAAACACCATCGCCTGTTTGTGGACACCAAAGAACATCAGAGTACTGATTACCTGAATCTATGGAAACAACTTCAGGCAGGTCAGTTCCAGACCGGTGAGTTTAAGCGCATCACCAAGGATGGACGAGAAGTGTGGATCCAGGCGTCGTATAACCCCATTCTCGACAGCAAGGGTAATGTCAAAGGCGTGGTCAAATACGCCACCGAAGTGACCGAACAAAAAATGCGTAACGCCGACTATGCCGGACAGATTGAAGCTATCGGCAAGTCGCAGGCGGTCATCGAATTTAACATGGATGGCACCATTATCCATGCCAACGAAAATTTCCTGCAGACCATGGGCTACACGCTGGCCGAGGTGAAAGGCAAGCACCACAGTATTTTTGTCGATCCGGAATACCGCAGCAGTCATGAGTATCAGGAGTTCTGGAATCAGCTGAACGCGGGTATTTACTCAAACAACGAGTTCAAACGAATTGGCAAAGGCGGCAAAGAAGTGTGGATCCAGGCTACCTACAATCCCATTCTGGATCTTAACGGCAAGCCGTTTAAAGTGGTCAAATACGCCACCGATATCACCGGTCGCAAAGCTGCCATCAACGAAATTAAACGCGTACTGCTTGCCCTTTCGCAGGGTGATCTGACCACGAATGTGGCGATGGAGTTTGAGGGTGAGTTCAAACAAATCAGTGACGCCTTGTCTTCATTTATCGTCGACCTTTGTCGAATGATATCAGAGATCCGTAGCGCCTCTGACTTGATTAACACCGCCGCCACCGAGATAGCTCAGGGCAATGCCGACCTGTCGAGCCGCACCGAAGAACAAGCGTCCAGCCTCGAAGAAACCGCCTCAAGTATGGAAGAACTGAATGGCACCGTGAAACTTAACTCCGAGAACGCCAATCAGGCAAACAGTCTGGCGTCCCAGGCCTCGACGGTTGCTATAAATGGTGGCAGCCTGATTAACAAAGTGGTCGATACCATGGGCTCGATAAATGAATCAGCACAGAAAATCTCTGACATCATTGGTGTCATCGACGGCATTGCCTTCCAGACCAACATTCTGGCACTCAATGCAGCCGTTGAGGCCGCCCGGGCAGGCGAACAGGGGCGCGGATTTGCGGTGGTTGCTTCTGAGGTTCGTTCTCTTGCGCAGCGCTCCGCTGATGCGGCAAAAGACATCAAGTCACTGATTTCAGACTCGGTGAACAAAATTGAGAATGGCAATGAACTGGTAACCCAGTCAGGCAAAACAATGGAAGAAGTGGTCACAGCGATTAAACGGGTCAATGACATTATGGCCGAGATTGCCGCTGCCTCGTCTGAGCAGGCATCGGGCATTGATGAAGTCAGCAAAGCCGTGTCGCAGATGGATGAAGTGACCCAGCAGAACGCCGCACTGGTGGAAGAAGCCGCGGCAGCGGCAGAAAGTCTGCAGGCACAGGCCGAAAGCATGTCGCGTCAGATCTCGGCGTTTAAGCTGGATGAAAGCAGTGTGACTCACTCGCCGGTCATGGCGACTGCCAGCAAGCCGGTCAAGCAACTGGCGTCTAAACCCAAAGCGACCACTGACAAAGCGCGCCAGATCAAACCGGCGACACCGGAAGAGGATGAGTGGGAGTCGTTCTGAGACGGAGTCACTGAATGAACGATGAGGTCCGTGAGTTTCATTTTTGCCGGGATGACTTCGAGCAGGTTCGTTCTGTGCTGTACAACGCAGCCGGAATTAAGCTGGCCGACACCAAGGACTCTATGGTCTACAGTCGGCTTGCCCGCCGCCTGCGGGCTCTGAAGATACCCAGCTTTGCCGAGTATCTGCGTTTTTTAAAAACGAACAGTGACGAGCTTGAGCATTTTATCAATGGCCTGACGACCAACCTGACCGCGTTTTTCAGGGAAAACCATCACTTTGATGCCCTGCAAAACCACCTGACCCATGCGACAGGACGTCAGCGGATCTGGTGTGCGGCCAGCAGTACCGGCGAAGAGCCCTACTCTATCGCCATGTGTGCGGCCGAGGCCTATGGCACGCTGACGCCGCCGGTTGACATACTGGCTACCGATATCGACAGCAACGTACTGGCTACGGCCAGTGTCGGCATTTATCCGGCGCAGCGGGTCAACGATATGCGTAATGACAGACTGAAGCGTTTTTTTCATAAGGGTAAAGGCAGCAGCGCAGGAAAAGTCCGCGTGGTACCCGAGCTGCAACAGCTGATTACCTTTACACGCCTTAACCTGACTGACGCACACTGGCCGCAGATAAAAGGCCCTTTTGACGTTATTTTTTGTCGTAATGTGATGATTTATTTTGATAAAGAAACACAACTGAGGGTGCTTAGAAGGCTGGTGGGGCTGCTGAATGACGGCGGTCTGTATTTCGCAGGTCACTCAGAAAGTTTTCTTAATGCCGCCGACCTTATCCGGCCGGTAGGGAAAACCGTCTACCGCAAGGTTGGCAGACATGATTGACGAACGTCCTCACAGCGCACTGTATGCCAACCGGTACTTTGACAACCACTTCCAGTTACATGCCGTTAAGCTGCTGCCTGGTGAATATTATGCCACCAGTGATGACACTATGATTGTTACCGTGCTGGGCTCCTGCGTCTCGGTATGCCTGCATGATGCAATAGCCGGGATCCGGGGCATGAATCACTTTTTGCTCCCCTCTGATAACACAAGTCGGGAGTCGCTATTGTCCGAGTCAGCCCGCTACGGCGGCTATGCCATGGAAATTCTGATTAACCAGATGCTCAAACTCGGTGCCAGTCGTCAACAGCTGACCGCCAAGGTGTTTGGTGGTGGCAACGTAATGAAAGGCTTCACGCTAAACAATGTCGGTGAGCGAAATGTGGACTTCACGTTTGAGTACCTCGAGCGTGAGCAGATCCCTTTGCTGGCCAGTGATGTACTTAGCGATTATCCCAGAAAAGTCTACTTTATGCCCGGCGAGGGCCGGGTCAACATCAAGAAAATCAGGTCTCTTCATAACACCACTATCCTTGACCGGGAGAGCGAATACCGGCTTCGCATTAAACAAAGCAAGCTTGATAAAGACGTCGATTTATTTGGGGAGGAGCTATGATAAAGGTACTCATCGTGGATGACTCGGCGCTGATCCGCAGCCTGCTAAAAGAGATGATAGCGGCACAAAGCGATATGACAGTAGTAGGCGCCGCGCCCGATGCCTATGCCGCCCGTGACATGGTAAACAAGTTTGCCCCCGATGTAATCACCCTGGATATTGAAATGCCGCGCATGGATGGCATTACGTTTTTATCCAAGCTGATGAAGGCCAGGCCTACCCCGGTACTGATGATATCGACCCTGACCGCGCAGGGGGCCGAAGCGACCCTGCGATCACTCGAGCTGGGCGCAGTGGACTACATTGAAAAGCCCAAACTGGGCGTTAAAGAAGCCATGGAGGAATACCGCCAGGAAATTATTGACAAGATACGCATGGCGGCAACGTCCAAAGTAACCCGTAAAGCTCCTGCGCCCGGCAGCATTACACCGCAGAGCATTATTGGGGGTACCGAAAAAATTATCGCCGTTGGCGCATCCACAGGCGGCACCGAAGCCATTAAAACCTTTTTGCTGTCATTACCGGCCAATGCCCCTGCAGTGGTAATAACCCAGCACATGCCGCCCGGCTTTACCAAAACCTTTGCGAACCGCCTCAATGCCCTGTGTAAGGTGACCGTGGCGGAATCTCAGGGTGGAGAGCGTCTGCTGCCGGGTTTTGTCTACATCGCGCCGGGAGATATTCACATGGGGATAGAAAAAAGCGGTGCCGACTACCGTACCGTGCTTATCGACAGTGAGCGGGTCAGTGGTCACAAACCCTCAGTGGATGTGCTGTTTCGCAGTGTAAGTAAGAGCGCGGGTAAAAACGCCATCGGCATCATTATGACCGGGATGGGCAAAGACGGCGCGGCCGGACTGTACGACATGAAGCTCAGCGGCGGTTATACCATTGCACAGGATGAGGCCTCGTGTGTGGTCTATGGGATGCCCGGGGAAGCGGTGAAGCTGGGTGCCGCCAGTGTGGTCTGTGACATTAACGATATTGCGAAAACGGTGTTTGACTATATCAAGGTGACCGGCAGCGGTTCCCGCCTGTAAACCCATGCTGTACGGCGGGTTCAGTCGCTACTGACTGACAGCACCATTTTTACCAGTTCGGTAACATTTCTGGCAGCCATTTTCTCGAGCACGTGGGCGCGGTGTACTTCCACCGTGCGCAGGCTGATATTCAGCGTGGTGGATATTTTCTTATTTGGCAGTCCGTCGAGCATCAGTGTCATGACATCTTTTTCGCGTGGCGACAGCGTCGACAGCGCCTCACGGACCTTTTGCTCTGACTGGCGTTTTTGTAACACCTCCGCATTGTGCGTCAGGGCTCGCTGGACGGTATCAATCAGGGTCTGATCGCGAAAGGGTTTTTCAACGAAATCGAATGCGCCTTCATGCATCGCATCGACCGCCATTCTGACATCGGCAAATCCGGTCATAAATATCACCGGCAACACAGACTCGTACTGATTGAGAATACGCTGACATTCCATGCCGCTTATCCCCGGCATGCGGATATCACACACCACGCAGCCTGCCATGGTACTGAACGCGTCTTTCGGATAGGCGTTAAGGAAAGCGTCCGCGTTGACGTAGTCTTTATGCACAATGCCGACGCTGTCGAGGATCATGCCAACGGTGTCCAGCATCAGGGCATCGTCGTCTATCAGATGCACGAGGGCGACATCAGCAGAGGTGGAAAGAGGTTGTTTTTTGTCGTTAACACCAGCGGCATTATGCATCATGCCCGATGACTACCTTGCGGTTTCTACGTAGTAATAGTGATACAACACACAATAACTTTATGCAAAGTATTGTTCTATTTTAAATCAGGTGATGTTCAGTTTCTTTTGCAATCCCATGGTTTAACGCTGAAAAGGACAACGTATATGTGTGCTGCCGATGTGATAGACATATGTAAACACTGCCCTTTTGCAAAGGGCTGCAAAATGCATGAAGGTATTTTTAAGCAGCTTAAAAAATCCATTTCATGTCCGGAAAAAGGTGACTACCTGTTCAAAGCGGGCGACACCTTCGACGGGTTTTATGTGCTGTGTCAGGGCAGTGCCAAGGCTGTGTGCACACAATCCGGCGATAACGACAAAATTGTCGGTTTTTATCATCCCAACAATATCATTGGCCTGTGTGGTTTTGGTAATGCCACCTATCAGGAAAGTGTTCAAATCCTGTCATACAGCCGGGTGTTTAAAATCAGCAAAGACGACTTTAATGACGCACTGCACGCTATGCCTGAAATGGCTGGCGAGATGATTCGTCTGTTGAGCGACAACCTGGTCAGACGCCAGCACAATAGTGCCTTTAATATGATGCAGGATGCCGAGGTCAGACTGATGAGCTTTCTTAATGAGCTATACGCCTGCTCGCGTCCCCGCAGTAACCAGTTGGAACTGCCCATGACCCGGGTCGACATTGCCAATTATCTGGGTATTGCCGTAGAAACCCTGTGCCGCCTGATCAAAGGGCTGACGAAAAAAGGCCTGATTGAAGCCCACAACCGGCACATTGTGTTCCGGCATTTTGACAACAGCACATCGTCAAACGCGGCATGACAGTGCCGATAGTGATGGGGGACGCCACATGTTTTTAGTCAGACTGCTTTACGCCAGTGAAGTCAGTAGCACATTTCAGCCTGCGGATATCGACCACATCCTGCAGGCGGCCAGAAAAAATAACGCCGAGCAGGGCCTCACCGGCATGCTCTGCTTCAACAGTCGGTACTTCCTGCAGTGTCTGGAGGGGTCTCGCACTGCCGTGAACCACATTTTTACGGCAATCATGGCCGACGAGCGACACGCGCGTGTGGTCCTGCTGGATTATTCAGAGCTGTCTGAACGCGCATTCAGCGCCTGGTCAATGGGCTATATACCCGAAGCCTCCATGACAGCGGCAATACGCCGGAAGTACGCAGGCAGTGACGAATTCAATCCATATCAGATGAGCGGCGAGAGCGCCTACCGGATGCTGAAAGAACTGGCAGCCATTGTCTGATAACACCACCAGTGTGTCAGAGGTTGAAGACATAATGAGGAAACGACGAACCACTGATGTAGATCAACGTTTAGCGTGTGAGAAAGTTCTAGTCTGATAACAGAACCACAAGAGACCAACGAGGGACTTATGCCGTTAAGCAAACATGATTTTTTGAGCGAGTTTTCTGATCACCATCACACTATCCGGCATCTTAAGCTGAACGATGCCCACTTTGCGAAACTGTTCGAAAAATACAATGACATCGACCAGAACATTTTTCGCATTGAGTCAGGCGCAGAGGCTTGCTCTGATGATGTCCTTGAGCAGAAAAAGCGCGAACGGGTTCATCTTAAAGACACCCTGTTCGACCTGGTAAAACAGGAAGAAGCCGCGCAGTAACGTTTTTCGTGTGACGCGTTCACACGCTGCATGCACTCTCCCGTGCACCCAAAAAGCCCACAGGACGTGGGCTTTCTTTTATCACTTGACCCGTCCTAAATAAAGTTGACACTTTCCAGCTTCTTTTTGGAGAGTGTAATGAATACAAGTACTAAACGAACTCAGCGGGATTATTCACTGGCCTTTAAACTGGCGGTTGTCGAC
>NZ_JBFNPK010000021.1:0-44946 GCF_040812025.1 Alteromonas nitratireducens | reverse complement strand
GACTATTACAACAACGAACGTATTAAGCTGAAACTAAAAGGCCTGAGTCCGATACAATATCGAAATCAGGCCTTGGTCGCCGCTTAGAAATGAGTCCAACTTTATGGGGTCACTTCAATGGCCTGCTTTTTTTAAAGCTATATGAGTGCAATTAACTGGCTGATACTATACTTAAAACGTGTACCTTCGCCTGAGTTTATAACAATGGTATTTCAGCTTGCATACCTAAGCCATGCTATCCATCCCATGAAAGACAGCGACCTGGATATTTTGCTGGTAAAAGCGCGTGCCAGAAATCAGTCGAGTAATATTACGGGGTTACTGGTGTATTCTGACCAGACATTTTTTCAAATTCTGGAGGGACCAGAGGATAAAATAAAAGCACTTTTCGCTCGTATAAAGGAAGACCCGAGACATACTGGTGTTATTGAATTAGCACAACGTGTCATTCCCAGTGCGATGTTTAGTCAGTGGAGCATGGGCTTTATCAGAGAAAATACTTTTGCAGAAGTGCCATTGCCGGGGTACACCGACCTCCTGACATCACCCAAAACAGACCGTGAATATATGTTGCCTGCCGACGCTAGCGTCGCAAGTCTTTTTAATGCCTTTTACAACACCTACTGTGATGATCACGGGGCACAGTCAAAGTTACATTAATCAGACTGTATCGCCCTTAGGGAGCGTTTCCCAGGCCAGTTTACTGTCCACCCAAATCGCTTAAAATTAATTCACATTGCGGGTATCACTTCTCAATCTTTTCTGTTATCATTTCGCGCCCTTTTTATGGGGGTATGTATATAAAAGCAGCAAATTGTTGCTTTTAGCAGCGTAAACGACTCGGGAGAGTCTTCATTTATTAGCGGAGCACTAACATGATCCAAATGCAAACTAACCTGGACGTTGCAGATAACAGCGGCGCTCGCAGGGTTCAGTGTATTAAGGTTCTTGGTGGCTCGCATCGCCGTTATGCAGGTATCGGTGACATCATCAAAGTTACTGTTAAGGAAGCAATTCCTCGCGGTAAAGTTAAAAAAGGTGACGTACTGAACGCAGTGGTGGTGCGTACTAGAAAAGGCGTTCGTCGTGCAGATGGTTCTACTATCCGTTTCGATAATAACGCAGCTGTTTTGTTGAACAACAACAAGCAGCCAATTGGTACGCGTATCTTTGGACCGGTAACCCGTGAGCTGAGAAGTGATAACTTCATGAAAATCATCTCACTGGCCCCAGAGGTACTATAAGGAGTCACGATAATGGCTAACAAAATTCGTCGTGATGATGAAGTAGTCGTATTAGCGGGTAAAGACAAAGGCAAAACAGGCAAAGTCCTGAAAGTGCTGAATGCTGATAACCGTGTTGTTGTAGAAGGTGTAAACCTGGTCAAGAAACACCAGAAGCCTAACCCTCAACTGGGTCAAGCTGGCGGTATTATTGAAAAGGAAGCTTCTATTCACGTATCTAATGTTGCGATTGTTAACCCGGCAACGGGCAAAGCGGATCGCGTTGGTTTCCGTGTTGAAGGCGAGAAGAAAGTTCGTTTCTTCAAGTCTAACGGTGAACTTGTTTAATTAATTGGAGAGTACGATGGCGAAACTGCATGATTTCTATAAAGAAACAGTAGTAGCTGAACTTGCGAAGCAGTTCGGGTACAAAAGCGTCATGCAAGTCCCTCGGATTGAAAAAATCACCCTGAACATGGGTCTGGGTGAAGCAGTTGCTGACAAGAAAGTTCTTGAAAATGCACAGGCTGACATGGCTGCTATCTCTGGTCAGAAGCCTGTTGTAACAACTGCCAGAAAATCAGTAGCGGGTTTCAAAATCCGTGAAGGTTATCCGATTGGCTGTAAAGTAACCCTGCGCGGCGAGCGTATGTGGGAATTCCTGGAGCGTTTGATTTCAATCGCTATCCCGCGTGTTCGCGACTTCCGTGGTCTGAATCCTAAGTCATTCGACGGTCGTGGTAACTACAGCATGGGCGTGCGTGAACAAATCATCTTCCCTGAAATCGATTTCGATAAAGTGGATAAGGTTCGTGGTATGGATATTACTATCACTACCAGCGCGAACTCTGATGATGAAGCACGAGCTCTGCTGAGCGCGTTCAACTTCCCATTCAGAAAATAAGGGGTGTAGGGTTATGGCAAAAGAATCAATGAAGGCCCGTGAAGTAAAGCGTGCAAAGCTTGTTGCTAAGTACGCCGAAAAACGCGCCGCACTAAAAGCGATTATCAGCGATGTTAACGCATCTGAAGAAGAGCGTTGGGATGCTGTTCTGAAGCTACAACAACTGCCACGTGACAGTGCCAAAACTCGTCAGCAGAACCGCTGCCGTGTAACTGGTCGCCCACATGGTTACCTACGCAAATTTGGTCTTAGCCGTATCAAGCTGCGCGAAGCAGCGATGCGCGGTGAAGTCCCTGGCCTGAAAAAAGCCAGCTGGTAAGGAGTAGCTGATATGAGCATGCAAGATCCTATCGCGGATATGTTTACCCGCATCCGTAACGGCCAGATGGCACAGAAAGTTTCTGTGACTATGCCTTCTTCTAAGCTTCGCGTTGCAATTTGCGAAGTACTGAAAGCTGAAGGTTATATCACTGACTTCGCAGTCTCTGGTGACGTTAAGCCTGTTTTGGAAGTGACTCTGAAGTACTTCGAAGGCAAGCAAGTCATTGACACAATTGAACGTGTAAGCCGCCCTGGTCTGCGCATCTATAAGAAAAAAGATGAGCTGCCAAAAGTAATGGGTGGTCTGGGCGTTGCTATCGTGTCGACTTCTAGAGGTGTGATGACTGACCGTGCAGCGCGTAATGCGGGCATGGGCGGTGAGATCATCGGTTATGTCGCGTAATCGGAGGAGTTGAGATGTCACGAGTAGCAAAAGCCCCGGTTGACGTAGTATCAGGTGTAGAAATTTCTATCTCTGGTCAGGAAGTCACCGTTAAAGGTAAAAATGGCACACTGACCCGCGTATTCAACGACGCTGTTGAAGTAGTGCAGGAAGAAAACCAGTTAAAAGCGCTTCCTCGTGAAGGTTTCGCTGACGGCTGGGCACAGGCAGGTACTGCACGTGCGATCCTGAACGCGATGGTCCAGGGTGTATCTGAAGGTTTTGAGAAAAAGCTGCAGCTGAATGGTGTTGGTTACCGTGCACAAGCACAGGGTAGCAAACTGAACCTGACACTGGGTTTCTCTCATCCTGTCTCATACGAAATGCCTCAGGGCATTACAGTAGAAACTCCTAGCCAAACTGAAATCGTCGTGAAAGGCGCCGATAAGCAGATGGTAGGACAGGTTGCGGCAAACATCCGCGCGTACCGTCCACCAGAGCCTTACAAAGGCAAAGGTGTTCGTTATGCTGACGAATATGTGCGTCGTAAAGAAGCTAAGAAAAAGTAGGTGGGTGATACGATGGATAAGAAAACAGCTCGCATCCGCCGCGCAACACGCGCGCGCGCAAAAATTCGTGAACTGGCCGCGCATCGCTTGGTTGTAAACCGTACACCTCGCCACATCTATGCTCAGCTTATCGCGCCTAGCGGTGCTGAAGTATTAGCAGCGGCTTCTACTGTTGAGAAAGACCTTGCGAAAGGCCTGAAATCAACAGGCAACACTGAAGCAGCGGCGGCAGTCGGTAAAGCAATCGCAGAGCGTGCAATCGAGAAAGGCATCAAAACTGTCGCTTTCGATCGCAGCGGTTTCAAATACCACGGTCGCGTGAAAGCATTAGCTGATGCAGCTCGCGAAGCTGGTCTTCAGTTCTAGGAGTTTATAATGGCTAAACAAGAAGTTCAGAACGGTGAACTGTTAGAGAAATTGATTGCCGTAAACCGCGTATCTAAAGTGGTTAAAGGTGGTCGTATCTTCAGTTTTACTGCATTGACAGTAGTGGGTGACGGCAATGGCCGCGTTGGTTTCGGTTACGGTAAAGCACGTGAAGTGCCTGCCGCTATCCAGAAAGCAATGGAAAAGGCGCGTCGCAACATGGTTGACGTTGACCTGAATGGTCACACGCTGCAGCACCCAATTAAAGGTCGTCACTCTGGCTCTAAGGTTTACATGCAGCCAGCATCTGAAGGTACCGGTATCATTGCCGGTGGTGCGATGCGTGCAGTCCTGGAAGTAGCCGGTGTGCAGAACGTACTTTCAAAATGTTACGGCTCTACAAACCCAATCAACGTAGTTCGTGCAACCATCAACGCGCTGACAGAAATGAACAGCCCGGCGAAAGTTGCAGCGAAGCGTGGATTGTCTGTAGAAGAGATTTTGGGGTAATCAGACATGGCAACGATTAAAGTAAAGCAAACGAAGAGTGCGATTGGCCGCCTGCCAAAGCACAAAGCGACGCTGAAAGGCTTAGGCCTGCGTAAAATCAACCATGTCCGTGAACTGGAAGATACACCAGCTGTACGTGGCATGATCAACCGTGTTTCGTACATGGTTGAAGTAGTGGAGGAGTAAGACATGCGTTTGAACACAATTGCTCCTGCACCAGGAGCGAAACAATCAGGTAAGCGTACCGGTCGTGGTATCGGTTCAGGTCTTGGTAAAACAGGTGGCGTAGGTCACAAAGGTCAGAAAAGCCGTTCAGGTGGCCGCGTTAAGCCAGGATTTGAAGGTGGTCAGATGCCAATCCAGCGCCGTCTGCCAAAGTTTGGTTTCACGTCACGTAAGGGCATGGTTACTGACCAGGTTACACTGACTGAAATCGCGAAGGTAGAAGGTGATACTGTATCGCTTGAGACTTTGAAAGCCGCAGGTCTGGTTAAGAAAGACATGCAGTTCGTTAAAGTCGTTAAGAGCGGCGAAGTATCGCGCGCGGTAACGGTAAGTGGTTTGAAGGTTACTAAAGGCGCTCGCGAAGCGATTGAAGCTGCTGGCGGTAAAGTAGAGGAATAAGCTAGATGGCTAAACCAGGATTGGATTCAGGCGCAAAAAGCGGCTTGAGTGAGCTGAAATCAAGGTTGTTGTTCGTACTCGGTGCGATCATTGTATTCAGATTGGGTTCGTATGTTCCCATCCCTGGTATTGATCCGGCAGTACTTGCTCAGTTGTTCGAACAACAGAAAGGCACCATCGTTGAAATGTTCAACATGTTCTCTGGTGGTGCGCTTGAGCGTGCATCCGTTCTGGCTTTGGGCATTATGCCATACATTACTGCATCCATTATCATGCAGTTGCTCTCGGTGGTGCACCCACCGATGATGGAGCTTAAAAAAGAAGGTGAAGCAGGTCGTCGTAAGATCAGTCAGTACACGCGTTATCTGACGCTGGTGCTGGCGACGTTCCAGTCAATTGGTATTGCGACCGGTCTGCCTAACCTGATTAATGGATTGGTGATAAGTCCTGGCTTCGGATTTTACTTTACAGCGGTAGTGAGCCTTGTCACAGGAACCATGTTCCTGATGTGGCTGGGTGAGCAAATTACCGAACGGGGTATTGGTAACGGTATCTCGATTTTGATTTTTGCTGGCATTGTTGCCGGTCTGCCAACAGCGATAGGTCAGACCGCGGAACAGGCACGGCAGGGCGACATTAACATGCTGTTCCTGCTGCTGATTGGTGTGATTGTCATTGGTCTGACTTATCTGGTGGTGTTCGTTGAACGTGCACAGCGCCGGATCGTGGTGAACTACGCGAAGCGTCAGCAGGGCCGTAAGGTCTATGCAGCGCAGAGCACGCATTTGCCACTGAAGGTCAACATGGCTGGTGTAATTCCGCCGATTTTTGCCTCCAGCATTATTCTGTTCCCCGGAACCATTGCAGGATGGTTTGGTCAGAATGAATCAACGGCGTGGTTGCAGGATGTCGCTTTAATGCTGTCACCTGGTCAGCCACTGTACGTGATGCTGTACGCTGCTGCGATTATCTTCTTCTGCTTTTTCTACACGGCGTTGGTTTTCAACCCGCGTGACACTGCAGATAACCTGAAGAAGTCTGGCGCGTTCATCCCTGGTATCCGTCCAGGTGAGCAAACATCACGCTACATCGATAAGGTAATGACTCGCCTGACACTGGCTGGCGCACTGTACATAACCTTTATTTGTTTGGTGCCTGAATTCATGCTGATTGCCTGGAATGTGCCGTTCTACTTCGGTGGTACGTCGCTTCTGATTATCGTGGTGGTCATCATGGACTTTATGGCACAGGTGCAGACGCATTTGATGTCCAGTCAATATGAGTCTGTTCTGAAGAAAGCTAACCTTAAAGGCTACGGCCGCTAAGCTTAGCCTACTACGGAGTGATGTAATGAAAGTTCGTGCATCAGTTAAAAAGATTTGCCGTAACTGCAAAGTCATCAAGCGCAACGGTGTTGTGCGTGTGATTTGCACAGAGCCTAAGCACAAGCAAAGGCAAGGTTAATCTACGCGGTTAAAAATACGGCTGAAGTTGCCAGGGCCCGAAACGATAAGTTGACGGTTCTGGTTGCTTTCGTTTTGAGTATTTTCAACCTTTGTTTGCAATTTAGTCGACGGATAAGTATCCTAACGGGCTTTTTAGGTCGTCGACAAAAATTTAAGAGGAGTGCTGTTAATGGCCCGTATCGCTGGCATTAACATTCCTGAACACAAGCATGCCGTAATCGCTATCCAGGCGATCTACGGAATTGGCGCTACTCGTGCGAAAGCCATTTGTGCCGGTGCTGGTGTTGCAGAATCAACAAAAATTAAAGACTTAGACGAAGCTACCATCGATAAGCTTCGTGACGAAGTGGCTAAGTTCACTGTTGAAGGTGATCTTCGCCGTGAAGTGTCTATGAGCATCAAACGTCTGATGGACCTGGGTTGCTTCCGTGGCATCCGCCACCGTCGTAGCTTGCCTCTACGTGGTCAGCGCACTAAGACTAATGCGCGTACCCGTAAAGGTCCTCGTAAGCCAATTAAGAAGTAAGCGGGGGAATAAGTTATGGCAAAAGCACCAGCTCGTAATACGCGTAAACGCGCAAAACGTCAGGTTGCAGACGGTATGGCTCACATCCATGCGTCTTTCAACAACACTATTGTGACTATCACAGACCGTCAGGGTAACGCTCTGGCATGGGCAACATCTGGTGGTTCAGGTTTCCGTGGTTCACGTAAATCTACTCCGTTTGCTGCTCAGGTAGCTGCAGAGCGCGCAGGCGTTGCTGCACAGGAATACGGTCTGAAGAACCTTGAAGTGTTCGTTAAAGGTCCAGGTCCAGGCCGTGAGTCTGCGATCCGTGCGCTTAACGCCACTGGGTACAAGATCACAAACATTACCGATGTGACCCCAATTCCTCACAACGGTTGTCGTCCACCGAAAAAACGTCGCGTTTAATCGACGGACAGTTGGAGAAAGATCATGGCAAGATATTTGGGTCCAAAACTCAAACTAAGCCGTCGCGAAGGAACTGACCTGTTCCTGAAAAGCGGCGTTCGCGCAATCGATTCTAAGTGTAAGATCGATACAGCGCCTGGTCAGCACGGTGCCCGTCGTGGCCGTCTGTCTGACTACGGTGTTCAGCTGCGTGAAAAGCAAAAAGTACGTCGCATGTATGGCGTACTGGAAAAGCAATTCCGTAACTACTACAAAGAAGCTGCCCGTCTGAAAGGCAACACAGGTGAAAACCTGCTGCAACTGCTTGAGCAGCGTCTTGACAACGTAGTATATCGCATGGGATTCGCCAGCACGCGTGCGGAAGCTCGCCAGCTGGTTAGCCACAAGGCGATTATGGTGAATGGTCGCGTTGTGAACATTCCATCATTCAACGTTACTGCCGAAGACGTGGTTTCTGTTCGTGAGAAAGCGAAAAAGCAGGCTCGTATCGTAGCGGCTCTGGAGCTGGCTGACCAACGTGAGAAGCCAACCTGGATTGAAGTAGACAGCAACAAGATGGAAGGTACGTTCAAGCGTATTCCTGAAAGAGAAGACCTGTCTGCGGAAATTAACGAACAGTTGATCGTCGAACTTTACTCTAAGTAAAGCTTAACTAAAGAGGAAGCATTGTGGGTTCTGTGACTGAATTCCTAAAACCGAGATTAGTTGAGATCGAAAACGTCTCTCCTACTCGTGCCAAAGTAACTTTGGAACCCCTGGAGCGCGGCTTTGGCCACACTCTGGGTAACGCCCTGCGTCGTATTTTGCTGTCATCTATGCCTGGATGTGCGGTTACCGAGGTAGAAATTGATGGCGTTTTACACGAGTACAGCACCAAAGAAGGTGTTCAGGAAGACGTCATCGAGATCTTGCTAAATCTGAAAGGTTTAGCGGTTCGCCTTGAAGGCAAAGACGAGGCGACCCTGACTCTAGCGAAATCTGGCGCTGGCCCTGTTGTTGCTGGTGATATTCAGCATGACGGCGATGTAGAAATCGTGAACCCTGACCACGTTATTTGTACGTTGACAGGCGATGCTGAAATCAGCATGCGCATCAAAGTAGAGATGGGACGCGGTTACGTTCCTGCTTCTACTCGTCGCTCCTCTGAAGAAGATGATCGTCCCATTGGTCGTTTGTTAGTTGACGCGTCTTACAGCCCTGTAGAGCGTATTGCTTACACTGTTGAATCTGCGCGTGTTGAACAACGCACAGACTTAGACAAACTGATCATTGATATGGAAACGAACGGCACGCTGGATCCTGAAGAGGCCATCCGTCGTTCTGCAACCATTCTTGCTGAACAGCTCGACGCATTCGTAGATCTGCGTGATGTATCTGAGCCAGAAGCGAAAGAAGAGAAGCCAGAATTCGATCCGATTCTGCTTCGCCCGGTTGATGATCTGGAATTAACAGTACGTTCTGCAAACTGTTTGAAAGCGGAAGCTATCCAGTATATTGGTGACCTGGTACAGCGCACTGAGGTAGAGCTTCTTAAGACGCCTAACCTTGGTAAGAAGTCGCTGACTGAAATCAAAGATGTTCTGGCATCTCGTGGTCTGTCTCTGGGCATGCGCCTGGAAAACTGGCCGCCAGAGAGCATCGCTGAAAAAGATTAATCAGGTTTATAGTAAACTGATTTGTAGAGAAGGATAAAACTATGCGCCATCGTAAGAGTGGTCGTCAGTTGAATCGCAACAGCAGCCATCGTCAAGCTATGTTCCGTAACATGGCCGGCTCACTGGTCAAGCACGAAGTGATCAAAACGACGTTACCAAAAGCGAAAGAATTACGTCGCGTAATCGAGCCTCTTATCACGCTGGCTAAGCAAGACAGCGTTGCAAACCGCCGTCTGGCCTTCGCCCGCACTGGTGATAAAGAGGTTGTAGGTAAACTGTTCAACGAGCTTGGTCCTCGTTACGAAGCTCGCCCAGGCGGTTACACGCGCATTCTGAAATGCGGTTTCCGTGCTGGTGACAACGCGCCTATGGCGTTTGTTGAACTGGTTGACCGTCCGGAAGTAGAAGCTGCTGAAGAAGCGGTAGAAGCTACCGAAGAGTAAGACCTAACGGTATTTACGTAAAAACCCGGCCGTGTGCCGGGTTTTTTGTTTGTCCTTGTGTCATACGTTATATAGCCTTAAAGCACTTATTGTGTCACTTTTATGACATGCCGTTTTACGCTATCCTTGCCGGGCATTAAAAGGGCTCCGAGAATACTCCACATACAGCATAAGCCGGATACCATTTTCTTACACGCAGACGAATATGCTGGATGAAGAAGGAATTTGATCAATGAAAACCGTAGTGACTTACGGCACGTTCGACTTGTTTCACGTTGGCCATGTCAGATTATTAAAGCGCCTTAAAGCATTGGGCGACCGGCTTGTTGTCGGATTGTCAACCGATGAGTTCAATCACGTTAAAGGTAAAAAAGTCATCATTCCTTTCGAAGACAGAAAGGAAATATTGCTTGCCTGTCAGTACGTCGATGATGTCTTTCCGGAAACTTGTTGGGAACAGAAGAGAGACGACCTTATCAGGGAAAACGCTGATATCTTCGCAATTGGAGATGATTGGGCTGGTAAGTTCGACGATTTAGACGATATTGTTAATGTACTTTATCTCCCTCGGACAAAAGATATTTCAACGACAGAATTGAAAACAGTTCTGAGAGAAATAAATGAAGAAAAGTTGCGGGAAGTACGTAATGTCACGTCACACCTTCTCGACCTGGTTAACCAGATATAGGTAAAAACACGTTAAAGGCTGCCATGAAGGCAAAACTAAAAAGTATTATCAAAACTCGTTTCCCGGGGTTAGCTGGTAAGCTGTCCGGTAACCGCATACTTAACATCGACTTTGTGCTGGTGCAGGACAACAATGTGTTACTGTGCGGCTGGCTGGCGGACAAAACGGCTCCACTTCATGGTGTGTCGATGACCGCGAACGGTAAGCCGCTTGCAACCTTCTCGTTCGACCGTGACGACGTGGCAGCCGGTCTGCAGTTACCTTCAGTGGAATGCTGTACCGGTTTCCTGGCGGTGCTGGACGGCGTTGCCGGCAGTCTGGAAAATATTACCATCCAGTCGGATAACTATGCGTTTTCGCTGTCGCAACAACGTTATCGGCCTGTTAGCAGTGCAGCTGAAATCATCAGCCATGTGCCTACCGATCGGCAGGACGCATCAAAGTTTATTCAAAAGCAGGGTTTTGATATTGCAAAGGCCAGTGCTGAAGCCGTTACCATCGTGCGCCAGCTCGACCCTGACGTAAAAAAAATCAAGCAGATCCTGGATTCAACCCGCGTTAACGACGCTGACTTTTTTGACACGCTCGACAGCCAGGTGGTGCCGCAGCTTCAACGTATCTGGAAGAGCCGTATTAATAAATACGGGCAGAGCAGGATGCAACATTTTGGCGATAAGTCTGAAGCAGCTAAAGTAAGCGTTATAATTCCGCTGTACGGTCGATATGACTTTCTTCAGCATCAGATAGCTCAGTTTTCTGCCGATCCGGATATGGCCAACGCAGAGATTATTTATGTGCTGGATGATCCTGCACTGGAGCGTCAGCTTGCGTTAACTGCACATGGCGTTTTCGAAACGTTCCGCTTCCCGTTCAGTGTTGTATTTTCTGATAGTAACCGTGGGTTTTCTGGTGCCAATAATCTGGGTGCTGAATACGCGACAGGCGAGTTTTTATTGTTATTAAATTCAGACATTTTGCCAGCCCGAAAAGGCTGGCTGTCTGAGTTGCTAAGCCAATACCAAAGCGCAGATAACTGCGGCATGTTAGGCGCTACGCTGTTATACGAGGACGATACCATACAGCATGCGGGTATGGTGTTTGCCAAAGACTCACACTATCCCGGTATCTGGATGAATCATCATCCCTTCAAAGGGTTACCTGTTGACCTTGTTAAGCCCTCCGCTCTGTTTGAAACCCAGCTCGTGACCGGCGCATGCATGCTAATGAAGCGAAGTGATTTCAGCGAGGTTGGCGGCTTCGACACCATGTACATCCTGGGAGACTTTGAAGACTCTGATCTGTGCTTAAAAGTGCGCAGCCTGCAAAAGAAAATATATTGTTCCGGGTCCGTAAGGCTGTATCACCTTGAACGGCTGTCGCAAAACCTGGTAGACAGTGGCGATTGGAAGTTCAAACTTACACTGGCGAATGGCACGTATCAAAACAGTAAATGGGGTAGCGTAATTGAGGAGTTGGCACAATGAGCAGTAATGAAACCGTGCTGATTATTTCACATGGCCATCCTGACCTGAATAAAGGCGGGGCCGAAATTGCTGCCTACAACCTTTATAACGAGCTCCGGGCCCAGAATATAGACGCCTACTTCCTGGCCAGAACCAGCCAGACACCACATGGTGGCGCCGCATTCTCGTCAAGAAACGGTAAGCGGGAAATTCTTTTTCATACAACAATGGATGATGGCTTTTTATTCTCAAACATAAAAACCCGTCACATGTGGCAAGAGTTTCGCGATCTGCTGCTACTAATAAAGCCCACCGTGGTTCACCTGCATCACTATTTTCTGCTGGGAATAGAAATGCTGGAGGAAATTCGTCGTACGCTGCCACAATGTAAAATTGTGCTGACCCTGCACGAGTATCTTGCTATTTGCCATAACAAGGGGCTGATGGTGAAAACCAATGGCAAGCTTTGCTACAAAGCCTCAGCCAGAGACTGCCATGGCTGTTTTCCAGACAAACAACCCGGTGACTTCTTTCTTCGCGAGCAATACATTAAGCGCCTGTTTTCTGTGGTAGATCATTTTGTTTCGCCTTCTGAGTTCTTGAAAACGCGGTATCTGGAGTGGGGAATCGGTGATAAGCCGTTTACGGTCATAGAAAATGGTCAGCCGCACGGCACATTATCACCAGAAGCCGGTACTACGAATAATGCCGAATCGGTAACATTCGCCTTTTTCGGGCAGGTAAACCCGTATAAAGGCATTGATGTGCTGTTGGAAGCGGTATTGCTGCTGGACAAGTCGGTAGCCCGTAAAGTGAACGTAGAGATCCATGGTGCAAACTTAAACGTTCAGGAAACGACCTATCAGAAAAAAGTACAGAAATTACTTAAGAAAACACAGGGGCGCGTTATTTTTCACGGGCCGTATGAACCCCATGAATTACCGCAGCTATTGCAGCATGTAGACTGGGCCATCGTTCCTTCTGTGTGGTGGGAGAACTCGCCCATGGTAATACAGGAAGCATTTTCGCAGAAGGTGCCTCTTATTGTGTCAAACATTGGCGGCATGCAGGAAAAGGTGAAAGACGGTGTCGACGGTTTGCACTTCCGGTTTGGAAGCCCGGTCGACCTTGCTGCAACCATGACCCGTTGTGTAAGAGATCAGTCTATCCGGGCAGACTGCGCTGAGAACATCAAAACGCCGTTGTCTGCTTCGCAATGCGCTAAGGCCCATCTCGCTATTTATCGTGGTGAATAAAGCGGCCATGGCCGCTTTCATTATGACAATTCCGTTACAGTCATATAAAATCACGTTCCTTTGGTAATTTCACAAGATCACACATGCAACAACTGATAAGGAAGCTGGTTGGAAAACCGGTTCGTTGGGTCAGAAGGACCTCTTCAAAGTATTCACTACGCGCATTAGCGGAAGCCCGAAAAGCCGCTAAGGAAGACGCGATCTATCTTCCTGTGATCAGCCGTTTGCCAGGTCTGGTGTATGGTCCTTTTCGAAATGTATCGCCGTATCGTTTTTACATTAATAGCCCGGTAAAAAAAATCCGCTTTGAATTGGTTAATGAAACACCGGAAGTGCTGAACTTTAATCATGTCGGTGTGTGGATAAAGCAGGATGACGGAACGCTTGTTAAGTACAAAGGCCCGTTTTCGTGCGCGATGAGTTCAACAGCCGCAGTACTGCCTGATCCTAATGGTGCAATGCGCGGTGACGGCTCTAACTCGGTGTCTGTGCATTCGAAGCGGGAAGTCAAACCCTGGTGGGAGTGCGAGTTTCCGGACGCGGTAAATATCGTGTGCATTGAGCTGTTCAACCGCAAAGATATTTGGGGCAGCCGTAGCCGCGGACTTCTGTTTACCGCTTACAACGCGGAAGGTGCATGTATTACCCGCCAGTCTAAAGTAACAAAAAAAGGCGCAAACAATTACTTTGCTGAAGTCGCCCAGCCTCAGATTAATACCGCGTTAGCGTATGCGCGGGCAAATGGTGAAGCTAAGCTGGCCGACCGCATTGCGGAGCAGTTCTCTAACTGGCTGACAAAGCCTGACGCGGATGAGAGTCTGAAGGCGTCATTGCTAAGTGATCTTGCAACCGTAAACCAGCAGATATCCCAGCCAACGCCTGATCTTAGCGGAGAGCGCGAAACGGCGCTTACACTGCAAGTCCCGGCTGCCGCGCGTCATTTGCGTGTTGTGGCATTTGCCAAACGGGGTATTCGGCAAATTACGCTGAATACGTCAGCCGATGGTGATGACATGCTGTTGTCAGCCTCAGCGGCGTCGCAGATCCCCGAAGACATATTCGGCCTGCGCGATAATATTTGGGTGCTTCAGCCCCCGCATATTTTCCAGCGGTCTTTGCCTGTGGGCGATAAACCGAAGGAGGTTAAACTGTGGCATGGCGGGCATTACAGTGGCACCGCCTTTGTTCAGCGCCTGGTACAGTACAGTGAAGATGGCAGTACATGGCATATCATTGATTCAACGCTGGACAACCTCTCAGCCAGACTGACGCTGATTAGCGCGCAGGAATGGCTGCTGGGTATGAAGTGGACCCCGGAGTTTGCTGAAGAGCTGGGGCATTTCTGCGCGACATACCGTATTAGTCAGGCGCGTACAACCAAACCGTTATTCAGAAAACAGCGCCACCTGATGCCAGACTTCTTTAAAGGCATAGAAGCGGGCGCACACTCAGCGACGTATCTGCCGGCGGTGACGTATACACGACATGGTTTGACAGTGCCGTTCAGAGAGCTCGACTCCACCTTTCTGGCTGAGCGCATGTTTGCCTTCTGCCGTTTTCTGAAAGACACCTTCGGACTGGATGCCTTTCCCTGCTATGGTACATTGCTTGGGATGTACCGTGACGGCGACTTTTTGCCCCACGATGATGACATTGATGTTGCCGTGGTGGTTGATGCAGAAGAAGGCAAAAGTTATCGTGAAAGCTCGGCCATGTGGGTGGAAAGGCTTAAAGCCGCCGGCGTTCCCTGCCGTTTTCCCACCCCGTCCAGCTTAAATGTGCATTGCTATTTTGAAGACTTTGATATGGACTTATTCTTTATGTATCGCATGCCCGACAAGCCAGGCAAAATATGGACACATATGCAGGGTTATCAGGTTCGCGCAGTCAAGGGAAATCTGTTAGAGCCCTTAAGTACCTTTGAATTTAAGGGGTTTACCTTTAATGCGCCCGGAAAAATAGAAGGGTTTCTTCGCGATCGCTATGGTGATGGCTGGACGGTGCCGGATCCAACCTATGAACTATAAGCGACTAAGGAACAGCATGATCCGTTTTTTTAAAAACAAACATCGCCAGCCGGATGATCCACAATCTCTGCTGCCAGAGGATATGGCGTTAACGGTTAATCGCATCCGTGATTTTGTGAAAGCGAACCCGATTGTTGAATTTAAAGGAACGAAATCGAATGCGCCGCTGGAAGTAAAAACGTCCGAAAAAGGGCGCTTTGTGCGCTTCAGTCTGCAGACTGAGGTGTCATTTCATCTGGATGCCATTGAGATTTTTAATCGTGATGGCCGAAATATCGCGCCTAACAAAAAAACCATCATCAGCTCGGTGTACAACGACGAGGAAAAATATGATGGACGTGGGGCGCTGAACGGAAAAAAGAACGGTGGATGCGGGTTTCATACCCAGCGTGAGAAGAATCCATGGCTGGTGGTCGACCTCAAAACCATTCGTAATCTTGACAAAATTGTGGTGTATAACCGCGAAGGTACCTATTTTACGCGAGCGCTTAGCCTGAAAATTGAAGTGTCCAAAGACTTACGCAACTGGACAGAAGTGTACGACAACTGGCGCATGCTTAATGAATTTAAAAAGCAGAACCCATCAGAGTTTGAAAACGCAGTGTTACACGCGTTTATTCTCGATCCTGCGCCCAGTCAGGCTCTGCTTAGCAAATTGAAAAAAGCGGGCAGTCACAATCAGGCGCTGGCCTTTCAGAAATGTATCAGTGATGTGGTAAAGGAGCAGGGACTGGCGTTTGGACCTCACGGCTTTATGCGAACGTTTGAGCTGCGCAGTCAGGCTGAAAAAAATAAGGTGGCGAAAGAGCTCGGTAATCTGCTTCACTGGATAAACCATGAATTCGGTGTGCCCGCTTTCATTTCGTCAGGCACGTTATTAGGCATTGTCAGAGACGGTAAGTTTATCGACCATGATGATGATGTTGATATTTGTTACGTGGGAAAGGCGCAGGGTGAACACGCCATTCTGGAGGAGCGTGAGCGTTTGGTAAGCTTTCTTCGAGAGAAAGGATGCCGGGTGGCCCCATCTGGTATCGCACACTACTGGTGTACCACGCCTGGCGGGCAGGGGCTGGATATTTTTACCGGTTTTATCGAAGGTGAAAAGTGCAGTATGAACCCAATCAGCCGCAACGAAATTGACGTAACAGACGTGCTGCCGCTTAAGCAAATTGAGCACGATGGGGCTACCTTGTATATGCCGGCCAATCCGGAACGTTTGTTAGAAGTAAACTACGGACCCAACTGGCGCAAACCGGATCCGTTATGGAGCTTTAACTGGAAAAAAGCAAAGCAGGACTTTGCCTTTTTGTATTTCTGATGCTGCGGGTCTGAGTTCACGATGCAGGTAACACAGTGAAAAAGCAGACCTGGCTGCATATTGGCCCGCCCAAAACGGGTACTTCTGCGATTCAGCGCTGGCTGGTATCAAACCGTGACCTGCTCACAGAACACGGCATTTTTTATCCCGAACACGAGCTAGGGCCGAACGGCATTAGCTCTGGTCATCTACATTGTTTGCTGTCTCAAACAGACGCTGGCTGGGAGGTTGACGAGACCAAAGTGTCCCGATTGCTGAAGGCGTTTGAAGACAGTGGCTGTAACCGACTGCTGTTATCGTCTGAGTACTTCTTTTACCATATCGACACCCTGGTCAGGCTGTTGCCTGGTGTGCGCGTTGTTGCGTATATCCGCTGCCCGATGGAAACCTATGAGTCGGCATATAATCAGGGCGTAAAGCGCCATGGCAAAACCGAGCCGTTATCCTTCAGTAAAAACCTGCATACCACCACGCTCGACACGTTAGCGGCTGCCGCAAACACCCTTTCAGGTACGCGCTTTTATTTTCGTGCTTACCTGAATACAGACAAAGCAGACTTTAACCTGCTGGCCGATTTCGCTGATTTGCTTAACCTGCCCGTTGTTCCCGACAATACGTCAACGAACCCGTCATACAGTCTTGAGGCGCTGAAAGTAAAACGCTGGTTGAATCAATTTAAGTTAGCAGAGCTTGAAGCGGACATTGATGGCATATTGCAGGGTTTTCCTGACGGCACGCGACACTATACGCTGTTACCTGAGGATAAGCTGGAACGTCATACCAAACAGTGTATTAATGCGCTTAGAGAGTTTCATGCTGCATTTCATATCAAAGGGGCGAAACATCTCATTGCTTCAGTAAAAAACAGACAGACCCGTCAGATTGTGTCGCAGGATATTTCTCCGGACGCTGTGGTGATGGTTGCAAATTATATGTTTGATACCGCCCCCGATCTGTACGGCAAAATTTGCCAGTCGTTACCCGCGCCAACCGGCACGAAAGATGACAACGCGCTTCTCAGACAATTTACCCAACATCACAGCCCGTCACGCTGGCCCAGATTGCAAAAATTTATAAAGCGACTGTTTGCAAAATAAGTGTCACTGGCTAGCGTCGTCTTCGCTGACAAAACTGCAGGGGGAGAAGCACAGGAAAGTCGCATAGGAGGGTGTGCAAATCTACAATGGCAGGATGACTCACAGGGCGTTCGCGGTTACACTTAGTACACTTGGAATTAGTGTGGCGAATGCAGGAGTTTAATGGCCATCAACGTATACATTCATGTCGGTCCTCCCAAAACTGGCACATCTGCTATTCAGAATTGGTTGCAGGCAAATAACCAGGTGCTACTTGAACACGGCATTTATTACCCTGCGCATGCCATGGACGAAAATGGGGTAAGCTCAGGTAACCTGCTTGCTTTATTTGACAGGGATGACGATAAAAACCTCACGTTTAATGTCAGCAAAGCAACATCTGTTCTGAAAGATGCTCAGGCCCGTGGCGCCAGCGCATTGTTGCTGTCTTCAGAGTTTTTCTTCAAACGCCTCACCCCTGTGCTGGACTTTTTTCCCGGGGCGAGAGTGATAGCTTATTTGCGTGATCCGCTGGAAGTCATTGAGTCTGGCTATAACCAGGGTGTAAAACGACATTATCAAACCAAAAAGCTGAAAGTAGCAAAGGCGCCCAGAACACCTACGCTCGATTTGCTGGCAGAGCAGGTAAGGCAGTTTGGTGCAGACAGTTTTATTCTTCGCCCCTACGATTTTTCATTGTTTCATGGTGGCGATCTGGTCTCTGATTTTCTCTCGGTTTTTTCACTGGCGAAGCTGCACGAAAGCCAGTCGCCAATAATTAATTCGTCTTATGTGTTTGAAGCAATGGAATTTAAACGTTGGTTCAACCACATACAACATCAGCCGCTGCACCGCGCGCTAGATCGTTTTTTGCAGGGTTACACAGCGGGTACGGCCAAATATTCGTTACTGTCCGCTAAAAAAAGAACCGCACTAAGAGCATTTTTTAACAAAAGGCTGAAAACCTTTGTTGATGAATTCGCTGTGCCTGAGGGCGAGCAGTTTATTGAAGCTCTGAATAGTAAAGCGCCTAAACCCTATAAAAAGCAGGAAATCAGAGAGTCTGAGTTCGAAGCGTTGTTGCTGGAGTTTCTTGATGCAAGTGAAAGTGTTGTAGTGCACTTGCTGAATATCTATAAAGATCCTGTTCCTGACAGCCTGCAACAGTCGGCATATTATCCGACCTTTGAGAAAGTAATGGCAGCTTATGACAAGAAATATAAAAAAAGGTTAAAGTGGCAAAAACTACGCAGTGTTGGAAGCAAGCTTTTACCGAAAAGTTGGTGAATTAAATGTGAAATAAGGAAGCGACACGCTATAACAATGTATCCCTTATAAAAGAATATCTTCAAGATAAGTAATAATAGAAAAATCTTGCAAAAAGAGTGTAGAGAAAATGAGGAAATATATGACAGCTGGAAGTGCCTGTATTGATATAGCTGACAGAAAAACAATTCAGGGATGGGTAACATCTAATAAAAAGCGAGATTTTGGCTTGTATATCAATGATAAATTGATAACTCGCATTACAAATTTTATTAAGCGACAAGATGTCATCGATGCAGGCATTACGTCAGAGGATTGTGGTTTTGTCGTTGATGTAGTCGAACACATGGCAAACTTCGAAGGCGTAGCCAAGGTTGAGGTCAGAAATGGAACTGTAGTGTTGGCTGCGAAAGAAGTTATATTCGAAAAAGTAGTAAACTACATTGTTAACCCGTGGTTGAGCCTAGAGAATTTTAACAGTATCCAAAACTGGCAAATTAATGCTTCTCACCGTATTGGGGTGAGTTTGAATAGTTTTTTATCACCTTCACAGTTGCGATTTAGTAGTGATTGCTATACTCGGATTGTGATGGGCGACGTTCATGACACGGGTGAAAAGTGCCAGCTCGTCCCTTTACTTGAACCAATCCAACAAATTGAGTCATACCTCACTGTGGCATTAGTTGCAAAGGCATCGAATGACACTAATGTAACAATCATGGCTCGAAATATGACGGACGATAGCTTTATTGTCTGTGACACAGTTACAATTAGAAAAGACTGGCAGCATATTGCAGTGGAGTTGCCTGCGGATGCTGTTGCATCAATGAAAGCTGGTAATTGCGAGCTTGTATTAGAGTTGGTACATCATGGCAGACGTCATGTCGACATTGCCATGATGACACTTGCATCCGATCCTAATTTCTTACCTGAACAGCCATCAATAAAAACGGGACATTCGACTCATTGGCAATCCAAATCACTTCTCAAGAACGGTAGTTTTGAAACCTGGTCAAATGGAATTATGTTTAAGCATCTCCACCGTGGCCAAGAGTTAGCAGATAACTGGTTTGTCGAATTCAAGAAAACTAATCTAGGCAAGTTTGCGGTAGCTGCTGTTACAGACAACTCGCAAACAGATCCGCTGAAAGAGTCTCTTGATCAGAAATTTGGATTAAGAGTACGTACCAGGGAGCTAGATGGATACGCCAGGGTAGTCTGTCCGTTCGAAAAGGCTTATTTAAACTGTAACGATTACTATCTTTCTCTTGATATTGAGGCCTTAGGCTTGGCTCGTCGCGCGGTGCTACCTCGTATTTACATAATCGCGCGCGACGCCACGAGCGACAGAGTTGTAGCAGACCTAGCTCGTAAACAAACCGTTTTGGGTCGCGAGAGAATAGAGATTTTATTAAAGGCGAGCACCGTTGAGCAGATACTCGCAAATTCGGGAGAGTTGCCGACCCTGTGCCTGGCTTTTGATTTTTCTGATGAACAAGACTTTTGCCTCTATGAGGCTGAGCTTTCAACCGCGCGCCGGCTTCCAGAAGAGCAATTTAAGCAAGAAAAAAACAATACTGAGTCTTGTCAGTTTGAAGACCACAGTATCATAGAGCAGCTGCGTATCTTAAAAGGCATTGATTCATGGAGTTCGGATGAACCGGTCATGCCTGTGCGCCAGTCTATCGCCATGCATCACACGAATATTGGCCAAGAGGAGCAAGATGTACTCAGTTTTGCTGCGCAAGTTAGACGCTTGAAGCCTCACAAAATGTACCGGCCGTCCAGAGATTTTCCAACAGTCGACATTATCGTGCCCGTTTACAACGCTTGTGATGATGTATTCTTGTGTCTCTCGTCATTGATTGAAAAAACCGACTTACTGCATCGGGTTATAATTATCAATGACGGTGATGACCCAAGAACTGCGGAAATGTTGGCCGCATTTGATTGCGCTTTCGGTCATGTACAGCTTGTGACAAACAGTGAGAACATAGGTTATACCCGTTCCGTGAATAAAGGGATTAAGCATTCACGCGCGGACTGGGTTGTAGTGCTGAATAGTGACACCGTTGTTAGTCAGACATGGCTAAGCAAGCTCATGAATTGTGCGTTAAGCAGCGATAATGTTGGTATGGTAGGAGCATTGAGTAATGCTGCAAGTTGGCAGTCTGTGCCAGAAATCCACGATGCATCGGGGGATTGGCATCTAAACCCATTACCAAAAAATATGACAGTCGATGACATGGCTGAACTTGTTGAAAGCTTATCGAATAGGGACTACCCGCAAGTAGGCGTGATAAATGGTTTTTGTCAGCTAATCAATACGCGAATGCTAGATACGATCGGTTTATTAGATGAAGTTGCTTTTCCCTTGGGTTACGGCGAAGAAAATGACATGTGCGCGCGAGCAGTAAAAGCTGGGTATTCGCTGCTTATCGCAGATGACACTTATGTTTTTCATGCTAAATCCAAAAGTTTCGGTCACGAAAAACGAAAAGTCTTAGCTAAGCAAGGAGGGATTGAGTTGAAGAAAAAGCATCCTGATGTTGACTGGCAAAAAATAACCAAGGCTATTTTTGAAAATGAAGCATTGGTAACACTCAGAAATAAATTAAGTAAAGCGTTGAATGAGCAATAAGGAAGTATGAAGATGAAAGTGTTATACGTTTTACCGGTCAAGGGTGGCGGTGGCGGTGCACACTCAGTTGCACAGGAAGTCAACGAATTGGTCAAAATGGGGATAGACGCAAAGATAGCAGTTAATCAGAAGAACTATCCAAGTTTCGTTACATGTTATTCTGATATGCCAAACGTGAGTAAAAATGTAGTTGAGTTTAATGACGAGGATAGTCTTGCAACTCACTTGAAAGTTGTAGATACGGTGGTTTGTACCATTTTTACCTCAGTCAAATTGGTAAGAGATGCATTAGAGAGAATTAGTAATAAGCCTAGTGTGGCCTATTATGCACAAGATTATGAGCCACTTTTTGTGCTTCCGGATAATCCTCTCTGGAAAGAAGCATTTGACAGTTACACCCTTATTCCAGACATGACTGTGTTTGCGAAAACTGATTGGATAAGAAATGTTATCAGTGCGAACCACAACATTGAGGTCAAAAAGGTAAGCCCCAGCATAGATCACGATGTGTATTATCCAGGGTTAAACAAGTCAGGTTCTCAAATCTGGATTACTGCGATGGTAAGGCCCAGTACACCTCGTCGTGCGCCAAAGCGCACGATGAGAGTTTTGAAAAATGTCGCTGAAAAATATGGTGATAAAGTAAATATTAATATATTCGGCTGTTCGGATGAGGAAATTTTCCATTATCAGCTACCCCATGATTTTCAATATCACAATCACGGTGTTTTGAGCCGAAATCAGGTTTCTGCATTATTAAGAAAAAGCCATTTGTTTATTGATTTATCAGATTATCAGGCATTTGGACGGACAGGCTTGGAGGCAATGGCCTGTGGTTGCGTACCAATTGTGCCTGTGCTCGGCGGCACTGATGAGTATATCAAACACGAAGAGAATGGGTTTGCAGTTGATCCAAGAAATGAAAGCCTAATACTAAAGGTTATTGATAATTTTTTGAATTTGAGTCCAGAGAAGCGAGAAAAAATTATTAATGAAGCTCTGCATCAATCCCAAAATTTCTCGGTAAGGAACGCTGCTTTAAGTGAAATTAAGGTTTTGAGGGGGATTGCGTGAGATGGAAATGAAAGGGCTTACTTTACAAGTAGAAGATGGCAACGACATAGAGATTGACGGTGATGTAAAATTCAGTTTATCGAAGATAATCGTAAAGGGAACCGGAAATAAGATAAAGATAGGAAGTTCGTTGAATATAACGGGTCTAATTATTAATTTAAAAGGAGATAACAAAGAAATAATTATAGGCCCTAGTAAAAAAAATATTTCAAATTTAAAAATCGTCTCAATTAGAGGGCGTGACCAAAGAGTATTGATAGGTAAGAACTTTGGTTGTGGTGGTTGTGAAATACAAATGAATGATGGAAAAGAGGTTGTAATTGTAGGCGAAGACTGCCTTTTCTCTTGGGGGATAAAAATTCGAACTTCTGATGGTCATTCAGTAGTTGATCTCGATACCGGTCGCGCAATTAATCTTCCTGAAGATGTATCAATTGGAAATCATGTTTGGGTTGGTGAGGATGCGAGATTCCTCAAAGGTAGTATTGTTCCTGATAATTGTATCGTTGGTAGCGCCTCGGTTATCACTCGCGCATTTACTGCAAGCAACTGCGTTATTGCAGGCTTCCCTGCAAAAGTCGTCAAAGAAAATGTTACGTGGGATAGAAGAATGCCATATGAATATAACAGTGGATGAGGACCGCAATGTTATATAAAGATATTAAAAACTGGTTAGACCTTTCATCATTCTTATCTTCTAAGATTACTTATCAAGGTGGTTTGTTAGACACATTAAAGTTTTCTATTGAATACATCCTGAATGAGTCTTCTGGAAATGATTCAGAGCCGTCATTAGAAGAAAGGATTCTTGTCATTAAAGAAAACAAAGATTTTATAAGGGAAAACATAAATGCAGTAATCGAATCCACCGAGCTGCATGCGTATGAAAAAGTTTTTATTGCTTTACTAATCGGAAACCTCAATGAAGATCAATTGAACGATCTTGTGTCTTCAATTTCTGTTAATTCTATTCAGGATTATGATGATGTGGTAAAAGCGTATTATTTAGCTTGGAGTATTGAAAAGAAGTGGGATGGAATTTTAGATTTAGTCGAGGATTATGATACATCAGTTAAGTTGCGAATCTGTTTAGATGCTTTTATTCATAGCTGTAGCATTGAAAATTTGCTGGATGAGACTTACCAAGTAAAAGAAGGATTGCGCGTTTGTGTCGTAGCAGCACTCTTATCGCCGAATCCACTTAGTGCCCATTATAATCTAACAAATACCATTTTAAAGGTTCTTAGGAGTTATAAAGAGAGAAACGGTAACTGCGAATTCGGTCTCGCTTTAAGCGGTGAAGGGTCGCTCAATTTGGCTGGCAGGAAATTGAGGATTTTAGATGACAATAGAAGTGCTTTGCATTTAAAAAACTGGAGAGAACTATCTTCAATAGAGGAAAACTTCTTTAATGGCGCGTGTTTAGAAAAATCAAATGGTGTAGAATTTTTTGCATGGTTAGAGGCATTCAGTCCCGACGTCGTTTTATTTATTGGAGATGGGTTCGAGAGTAAGTTTTATCGCAGATTGATTTTTCAGCGTTATCCGGTTGCTTATTTTCCGATGAATGTGAGAAATGACCCAAAGGGTCATGTTGATGGTGTAATATCCAAAAAGGATATGTTTACAGAGACCATGAAGAGGAAAGGCGGAGAAGCACTCGTAAAAGAGGTGTCACCAGTTTTTGATCTTTATCTAAAACGGGGTGGCGGCGAGACTTTTGTTAAAAGAAATGCAGACGATATTGTTTTTGTAACACCGTTGCATAGTGGAAGAATAGAGAAATTAATATTAAATAATTTTACTGAGAGTGACATAAAAGCCCTTGTCAGGACTTTTGATAATAACCCCAATTTTGTTTGGGTCCTCGTTGGACAAGACAGTTTAAACTCAATACTTGTTAAGTGGCCAATTCTCAAGCGATATACTCTAAACAAGCAGTTACTGTCCGTCGGGTTTGTCCCGTGTCTGGTAGATTTTATTTCGACTTGCGATTGTGCGTTTGTGATGCCCTATATGCAAGGCGGGAACCAGGGTGTAAGTAGCGCGATGGCGACTGGGCTAGCAGTAATAAGTTCTGATTATTGCGACACTGCAGGTATTGCTCCTGAAGAAACAACATATAGCAATACTGAAGGTGCTTTTCTGCTAGTAGAAAGAATGTGTAGAGATTCATCATTTCTAGAGCGCGCAAAGAAGTTGTCGAGAATGTGTATACAAAACGCAACCCCAGATGCCGTTTCAGAAGAATGGGGGGCAGCGTTGTTTGATATAAAGTCAGTCGGTACAAATAGACTTAATTTAGATATTTTTTCAGTGGACGGTGCAAAAAAATGAGTACATTTGCAGCGAATTTTTTTCTGATGAATTCGAAAGGGCTTCATGCTCTAAATGCGTTTATCGAAGTCTTCGGTGAAAGTTCCGTCAGTTCCGTTGTATCTTCAAAAGATTTGAAATTAAAATCTGACTCCTTCGAAGAGATAAAGTCACTTTGCAAAAAAAAATCAATATCTTTTCATGAAAGAGGAGATAGAAGTATCAAAGAGCTTGATGAATCGGACACAGTTACTTTTGCTATAGGTTGGAGGTGGTTAATACCTAACTGTAATAAATTAATTGTATTTCATGATTCGTTATTACCAAAATATCGTGGATTTGCACCATTAGTTAACTGTCTTGTGAATGGCGAAACTGAGGTTGGTGTTACCGCACTATATGCAAGCGAAGATTATGATGCCGGTGAAATAATAGCTCAAAAATCATTAAAAATTTCTTATCCACTCAAAATTGCTCATGCAATTGAATTAATCGAGCCTTTGTATTCCGAACTCGTTATCGAAATTTTTCAAAAAATAATTTCTGGTAGTCACTTATCGTCGAAACGGCAGTGCACTAGCGCAGTCACTTACAGTCCTTGGTTAGACGAAGATGATTATTTTATAGATTGGCGATGGTCATCTGAAAAAATTATTCGTTTCATTGATGCTGTTGGTTTTCCGTACGATGGTGCTAAGTCCATAGTGGATGACCTCATTGTTAATATTTATGATGCTGAATTAGTGAAAGACGTTGTAGTTGAGGACAGAAAAAGACATATAGGAAAAGTAATTTTCTTTAAGGATGCTCCTGTAGTCGTGTGCGGGGATGGTCTAGTAAAGCTTAACCGAGTTTGTTCTGATTCAGGTCAACTGATTAATCTTAGGTTTAGAAGTAGGTTTAGATAAAATGTTAATGTTTAACAAGTTTCCGCAGATTGGGGACGAAATGGAATTCATAGGGAAAGCGCTGCAGAGCAACAAAATTTCTGGAGGTGGTGATTTTGCGGTTAAATGTGAAAATTGGTTTGTTGATCGTTTAGGCTGTCAAAAAGCTCTTTTAGTTCCTTCTTGTACAGCTGCGCTCGAAATGGCTGCAATTTTGCTCGATATTCAACCTGGCGATGAAGTCATACTCCCTAGCTACACATTTGTTAGCACAGCAAACGCTTTTGTCCTTAGAGGCGCTAACATAGTTTATGTAGATGTTAGAAAAGATACTATGAATATCGATGAGTCACTAGTAGAAGATGCGATTAGTGAGAGAACAAAGGCAATCGTAGTTGTTCATTATGCTGGTGTTGCCTGTGAAATGGACGCGATTATGGCTATTGCTGAAAAACATGGAGTATATGTTGTAGAGGATGCCGCTCAAGCTATGTTGAGTACTTATAAAGGGCGTCCGCTAGGGGCAATCGGGCATCTCGGCGCCTTCAGTTTCCATGAAACAAAAAATTATACAAGTGGTGGCGAAGGCGGGCTGTTAATAATAAATGATGGCAAATTTACTATAAATGCAGAAATTATCAGAGAGAAAGGCACTAACCGCTCTATGTTTTTCAGGGGGCAGGTTGACAAGTATACGTGGGTGAATATTGGTAGTAGTTATTTGCCTAGTGAAATTCAAGCAGCTTATCTGTGGTCCCAACTGATACATGCTGATCAGATCAATGACGCACGAAATTTTGCTTGGCAATTTTATTATGAAAAATTGAAGCCTCTTGAAGCCATTGGTCTAATAGAGCTTCCCAATGTTCCAGAAGGATGTATTCACAATGCTCATATGTTTTATATTAAGCTTGATAATCTAGAAATGCGAACCAAGTTTATCGAATATATGAGTCAGAGAGGAGTTATGGTTGTCTTCCATTATGTTCCATTACATAGCTCACCTGCGGGAAAACTATATGGTAGTTTTCATGGTTGTGATGTTTTTACAACTAAAGAAAGTGAACGTTTAGTCAGGCTTCCTATTTTCTATGGTATTAGCGAGTCAGATTTGAATAAAGTTGTTTCTGGGATTCAAAGTTTTTTTGATGTAGAAGTTAAGGAATAAATTAGATGCACGCGTCCTCCATGGAAAATATGGCTCGGTGTTTCAGACGGTATATTGACAAAAGCTTTATTGAACAAAAGTGCAAGCCCAAAGTGCTTGATATTGGTGGTGCAAACGTCAATGGCTCTTATCGAGACATTATTGAGGGGTTTGATTTTCAGTATCTTGCAGCTGATATTGTTAGCGGTGATGGGGTTGATGTAGTTATGTCTGACCCATATAAAATTCCAGTTGAAGATGAATCGATAGATATACTTATATCAGGTCAAGCTTTTGAACACGTTGAGTTTTTTTGGTTATTATTTCAAGAAATGGCGCGTGTAATAAAGCCAGATGGGTTCATATTCTTGATTGCGCCGTCCGCAGGCTTCATACACCGCCATCCCGTTGACTGCTATCGCTTTTACCCAGATGCCTTTTATGCACTGGGAAGATATGTAGGGCTTGAGATTGTAGAAGTGTTTCACGACCAAAGAGGTCCTTGGAAAGACCTCGTAGGGGTTTATGCCAAGGAATCTAAAACTTTGATTCCTATTGAAGATAGGCTAATAAATAGTTCAGATAGTAGGTTAGGAGAGGCAAAGGGAGAGACCATCCTCGATTTGAGTGAAGAAGTAAATGTCGTTAAAGGTGAACGGCCTTATCTTGATTTTCTTGCGCTCATTCATAATAAGCTACTTCCTGAGTCCTATTTTGAAATAGGTATAAGGCAGGGACATAGTGCGAGGCTAGCGAATTGCAACTCATTGGGGGTGGATCCTTCACCTCTGTTAAAATTCGAAATTGAGAATTTTTCACTTATTAAGGCAACGAGTGATGAATTTTTTGACGAACTGGCTGATGGTTTTGAACCACCAGATTTGGCATTTATAGACGGTATGCATTTGTTCGAGTATGCGTTAAGGGATTTTATCAATGTTGAGAGAAACTCTAATTCAACCACAGTTGTTGTGATAGACGACATTTTCCCATGTACAAAGGAACAAGCGTCTAGACAAAGAAAAACTAAGGTTTGGATGGGAGACGTATGGAAATTAAAGCAATGCCTTAGTGAATACAGGCCAGATTTAATTTTGATTGCCGTAGATACTTCACCTTCAGGTCTTCTGGTGATTATAGGTTTGGATTCAGATAATAGTGTTCTTACTGAAAAATATAATGAAATTGTAAAGAGATACTCAAGGGTGCAGACTCCTCCTGACTCGATTATTAATCGAGTTGATGCGATTTCTCCAACTCATTCCTTCATTAGAAATGCGTTGAACATCGTTAAAATCGCGAGAGATGACAATAAAGGTATAGACTTTATACGTGCTAAAACTAAGCAGGCATTTTTTAATACGCATGCAGCAGCCAAGGCACTATTCGGGTAAAGCATAGACGGCTATTTTTTTGGTTACTCACAAACTACAAAAAAACTGATGTGAATGCGATTGGATACTAGTGGTGTTAACAGTGGTGAATGAAAAGCGGCATAGTAGAGTTGGAGCTTTCTCGACGCTGCAAAGAGTTCATCGCTGGTGGCAAAACACCACCGGGCGCGTGCCGGCAAAGCATGAGAAGGTGGAATGGGTGTCCTATCACATTCCCAAAACAGCCGGTACATCGTTACGTTCGGCCCTGGAGGCGGCGTATGGCTGGGACGCAGTGTTTGGGTGTTACCGAAGCACTGGCGCGAAAGCGCTGAGTGCGGGTAAGTCAGTATGGTTACCCCGGGGTACTAAGGTTGTACATGGGCATGTCCGAACGCATCAAAATCATCACGAGATTTTTCCTAACGCCAAACGCATTGTCTGGGTAAGAGATCCCGTAGAGCGCGCATGGTCAATGCTAACGCGCTTATTGGCCAGACAGGACAGTCACGAACCAGTATATAGCGTGCTGAAAAGCCGATACATTGATAAAGGCATAAGCGATAAGGCGGAATTGTTTGAATGTTATCTGAAAGACAAGCAAATCAGTCGCTTTGCATTTGCATATAAGCTGTATTTCAGTGCAATTCCTATCTCTGATTTCGACTTTGTTGGCTCTGTGCACTCAATGGAAGACGACATGCGCCGACTGTCAGACGTGCTGAATATTGAGCTTTCTATGCACACAAGAAATCGACGCACCGCGGGCAAGGACATGCCGGATGCTGTCTGGTCGCTCAAACCATTATTCGAAGATGAGTATAAGATTGTCGCGCCGTACCTGAGGAAAGACTGACATGGTGAAGGTAAAAAAATACGCCATGATGACGGTGAAGGCTGGCGTTGGACTGATCCCTAAATCAGTCCGCGAGCACTTAAAGAAAAGTCCGGCATTATCGGCATTCTATAGCCGCGCACTGCAACGTTCCGGTTTGTTTTACGGTTTTCCCAGTAAGAAAAAATTAACCAGACTGTATCGCGACGTTGTATTGCGACAACGCACGGTGCTTACACAGCACTATGGTGTTAAAAAAACAGGCAAACCACTTAACGTACTGGTTATGCCGGGAGCCAGGGCTGCTGTTGCTACAACCCTTGACTCATTAAATGCCCAGGCTGAACGTGTAGGCGCCATATACCTGGTGTCGGAAGTGGGTGATAGCCCGGCTTCGACCTCCCGTATTCAGCATGTTGCGACCTTCACTGAACTTGCTGAAAGCGTGGGCAGCTCGCCCTTGCTGCTGCTTATGGCGGGTGACACGCTTCATGAAAACGCATTATCTGCATTTTGCGCACACGCTGACCAGGCAGATATCCTTTATTGCGATACCGATGAAGTTGAAAAGGGGCAGCGCGTTAATCCGCGACTATTGCCTGACTGGAACCCTGATTTACAACTCACCACGGCCTATGTTGATACCGGCGTCGTGCTGGCTAATCCGGCCGAGTCATTACAGGTGGCATTGGAACAGGCCCGGTCATTCTCTTGTGTTGCTGAGGTGGTAACGGCTATTTGGTTAAACACTCCCGCACTGAAAGTGCAACATATCGCGCTGTCGTTAGTGGCGCATAAGCCGTCCGGCCAGCGCACCCGTGATGCGCTCGGAGTAACCTCGGGCTGGCTTGATGACAGAGGTATTTCAAGCCTGTTTGATAAGCAAAATGGGGTTAATGCCTATCTATGGCCAGCAGATAATCAGCCGCTGGTCAGCCTGATTATTCCCACCAAAAATGCGCACGAGCTGGTGAAAGCATGTATCGATTCCATCACCGAAAAAACGCACTACACCCATTATGAAATTCTGCTCATTGACAATAACTCTGACGATCCGGATAGTCTGGCGTATTTTGAAGAGGTCGCAAAACACCCCAAAGTCAGGTTGCTTCGCTATCCACAGCCATTCAATTACTCGGCGATTAACAACTTCGCGGTATCGCAGGCCAGGGGCGACATTATTGGATTAATTAATAATGATGTCGAAGTAATTGGCGGGCAGTGGCTATCTTACATGGTGGGTCATGCTGTTCGCGCTGATATCGGATGCGTGGGCGCCAAACTGCTGTACTCAGACGGTCGTATCCAGCATGCCGGGGTAGTGATGGGGTATGGCGGTGGCGCGGGCCACGCCCATAAGTACTTCCCCCGCTATCATCCCGGATACCTCAACCGGTTGGTTGCAACACAGAATTACAGCGCGGTGACGGCAGCATGTTTACTGGTAAAACGTGAACATTATGAGGCCGTTGGCGGATTGAATGAACGTGATTTGACGGTGGCATTTAATGATGTGGACTTTTGTCTGAAAGTGCGCGAGCTGGGCGTGCGAAATCTGTATTGCGCAGAGGCCGAGTTGTTTCACCATGAATCGGTCTCGCGTGGCCTGGATGCCACCAAAGAAAAGCGGATGCGCTTTTTGTCTGAGCTGGATTATTTGCAGTCAACCTGGCAACAGGTCATTCAGCATGATCCGGCCTATAATCCCTTCCTGACGCTCAAACGAGAGAATTTCGCGGTGAAGGCCGAAGAAGAGTTCGAATAAGAGGGATAACACATTGCGCATCGCCGTGTGAGTGGGTATCGTATTACAGATAGAATTAAGCGCTTACAACGTGTGAAGAACACGTTTCCAACCCGAAAGGTAAACCATGAGAAAAGGAATCATTCTGGCGGGCGGGTCGGGTACCCGGTTGCATCCTCTGACCAAGGTAGTCAGTAAACAATTGATGCCCATTTACGACAAACCGATGATTTATTACCCGCTGTCGACACTCATGATGTCGGGGATACGCGATATTTTAATCATCACCACTCCCGAGGAGCTGTCACGTTTTATTGAACTGCTGGGGGATGGCAGCAAGTGGGGCATTAATCTGCAATATGCAGTTCAGCCGTCGCCGGACGGACTGGCGCAGGCTTTTTTGATTGGTGAGTCGTTCATTGACGGTGACGCCTGCGCACTGGTATTGGGTGATAACATCTACTACGGACATGATTTACGTCAGTCACTTAAAAATGCCCATGCGCAGACCCATGGTGCTACGGTGTTTGGTTATCACGTCAATGATCCTGAACGTTATGGTGTGGTTGAGTTTGATGATGACTGGAATGCGCTGACCATTGAGGAAAAGCCCAAAACACCGAAGTCGAATTATGCGGTCACCGGGCTGTATTATTACGATAACCGGGTTGTGGATTTTGCCAAAGAAGTAAAACCCTCTGCACGCGGCGAGCTGGAAATCACCGATTTGAATAACCTTTATCTGGTCGACGGTAGCCTGAAAGTGGAGTTAATGGGGCGCGGTTCAGCCTGGCTGGACACCGGTACCCTCGACAGTCTGCTGGACGCCTCTAACTTTGTTGCCGCTATTGAGAAGCGTCAGGGCCTTAAGATTTGTTGTCCCGAAGAGGTGGCGTATCGCATGGGCTACATATCAGCAGAACAGCTCGAAACACTCGCTGCACCACTGAGAAAAAGCGGCTACGGTGATTATCTGATAAAAATGATTAGCGGCAGGGTGAAGTAACTCACCCCGGTCATTAATGCCTGTCTGTTGATAAAAACTGAATAGATTACTTATGCAAGTTATTGATACTGAAATTCCTGACGTAAAAATTATCGAACCGCGTGTGTTTGGCGACGAGCGCGGCTTTTTCATGGAAACGTTCAGGGATGACTGGTTTCGTCAAATCTGTGCTGATGTGACATTCGTGCAGGATAATCACTCTAAATCCCGTCAGGGTATTTTACGCGGGCTTCATTACCAGTTGGAACAAACCCAGGGCAAGCTGGTTCGCGTAACCGAAGGCGAAGTGTTCGACGTTGCAGTAGATATGCGAAAATCCTCAGCTACCTTTGGAAAATGGGTAGGCGTTATTTTGTCTGCCGAAAATAAGCGTCAGATTTGGGTGCCGGCAGGTTTCGCACATGGCTTTTATGTCACGTCTGCGTCTGCCGAGTTTGTGTATAAGTGCACCGACTATTATCACCCGGAGTCGGAAGTGTCGGTTCGCTTTGACGATCCGGATATTGGTATAGACTGGCCACTGGTGAACGGTGAGTCGCCGTCTTTGTCAGCCAAGGACGAAGCCGGTTTGGCATTTGCTGATGCCCCGACGTTTTAAAGGACAGGTATGAAGATTGTCGTAATTGGAAAGTCTGGCCAACTGGCACATGAACTCGCCATGTCGGGAGATGATACGCTGACATTTCTCGGGCGGGACGATACCGATGTCACCGATCCCGCAGTACTGAATACTACGTTAAAAGCACTGGCGCCGGATGTGATCATTAACGCATCGGCGTACACTGCTGTCGATAAAGCCGAGCAGGAGCCTGAAGCCTGTCATCTGTTAAATGCACAGGCGGTGGAAAATCTGGCTGCGTACTGTAAAGACAACAATGCTTTTCTGGTGCATGTGTCAACCGACTATGTGTTTAATGGCGAGAAAGGCTCGCCCTATACGGTGGATGATCCTATTGAGCCTCAGGGGGAATATGGGAAGGCCAAGGCGCAGGGTGAGGCAGCGGTGCAAAAGTTATTACCACAGAGTAGTTGCATTATCCGAACCGCATGGGTGTATTCCTCTCACGGCAATAATTTTGTAAAAACCATGCTGCGGTTAATGGCAGAGAAGCCGAAACTGACTGTCATTGACGATCAGGTTGGCTCGCCGACCTGGGCGAAAGGTCTGGCTGCTGCCTGTCTTGAAGCGGCAGAACAGCGCATTACAGGCGTTTACCACTGGACGGATGAAGGCGTAGCATCCTGGTACGACTTCGCCCTGGCTATTCAACAACTGGGGCTGGAAAAAGGGTTACTTGCAAATGCAGTACCGGTAGAACCAATCCCTACATCGGCTTACCCGACACCGGCCAAACGCCCGCATTACAGCGTGCTGGATAAAACCCTTACCCGGGAAACATTCAAACAGACGTCCCTGACACACTGGCGGTCGCAGCTTGATACGATGCTCACCGAACTGTCACAGCAAAAGAATTAAACTTATGAGTACTAAAACCATCATCGTTACCGGCGGCGCGGGCTTCATTGGATCTGCGGTCGTACGACATCTGATCAAAAACACTGCCCATACTGTCGTTAATCTCGACAAGCTGACGTATGCCGGCAACCTGTCGTCACTTGACCCGGTCAGTGATTCTTCGCGTTATCACTTTGAACAGGTCGACATTTGTGATGCACCGAATGTGAAACGCGTACTGGATACGTATCAGCCAGACATCATTATGCATCTGGCTGCTGAGTCTCACGTTGACCGCTCTATTGATGGGCCGGGAGAATTCATTCAGACAAACGTAGTAGGTACTTACACGCTGCTGGAGCAGGCAAGGGCGTACTACAGCGCGCTGAATGAAGAAAAGAAAGCAGCGTTTCGCTTTCATCATATCTCTACTGATGAAGTGTACGGCGACCTGCCGCACCCGGATGAAGTGGAAGACGGTACTGAGCTCCCCTTATTTACCGAGACCACGCCCTATGCGCCAAGCTCGCCTTACTCGGCATCAAAAGCGTCTTCTGACCAGCTGGTGCGTGCCTGGCTGCGGACGTATGGGTTCCCTACACTGGTGACAAATTGCTCAAATAATTACGGGCCTTATCACTTTCCGGAAAAACTGATACCGCTGGTTATTCTCAACGCGCTGGCGGGTAAGCCCTTGCCGGTATACGGTAAAGGCAATCAGATTCGTGACTGGCTGTACGTAGAAGATCATGCGCGCGCACTGGTGCTGGTGGCGCTGGAAGGAAAAGTCGGCGAAACCTACAACATTGGCGGTCACAACGAGAAGCAGAATATTGACGTGGTGAAAACCATTTGTTCGATTCTCGATGAAGTTAAGCCCAAGTCATCGCCTTATGCAGACCAGATCACTTACGTTGCCGATCGTCCCGGGCATGATATGCGATACGCTATTGATGCGTCGAAAATTGAACGCGAACTGGGATGGAAGCCGGAAGAGACGTTCGAGAGCGGATTACGCAAAACCGTTCATTGGTATCTGGATAACGAAGCCTGGTGGCAGGCCGTACTGGATGGCAGCTACCAGGGCGAACGGTTAGGCTTATCGAAATAGCTGTGAGGAACCGACATTATGGATGCTACGCAAAAATATAAAATTGCTGTTGCCGGCACAGGCTATGTGGGGTTGTCTAACGCAGTGTTGCTGGCACAACATAATCAGGTCACCGCTGTTGATTTGGTGCCGGAAAAAGTAGAGTTATTGAACAGCAAAAAGTCGCCAATTGAAGATAAAGAAATTAGTGATTATCTGGAAAATAAACCTCTGAACTTAATAGCAACGTTAGATGGCAAAGCTGCGTATCGGGATGCTGACTTCGTTGTAATTGCCACACCAACAGACTACAACCCCGACACAAACTACTTCAATACAGGTAGTGTAGACGCGGTGATAGACACTGTAAAGCGTGTAAACCCACATGCGATCATGGTGATTAAATCAACAGTGCCAGTAGGATATACTGCGGAGGCAAGGGAAAAGCATCGGTCAGACAACATTATTTTTTCTCCTGAATTTCTTAGGGAAGGGCGTGCACTTTTTGACAACCTTTACCCAAGTAGAATTATTGTTGGAGAACGGAGCGACAGGGCGAGAACATTTGCTGAACTGTTGAAGCAGGGTGCGTTGAAAGACGATATACCAATATTGTTTACAGACAGCACGGAAGCGGAAGCCATTAAGTTGTTCGCCAATACTTATCTTGCTATGCGTGTTGCCTATTTCAATGAGCTGGACAGCTATGCTGAAAGCCACGGCCTTGATACTAAACAGATAATTGAAGGTGTGGGGTTAGACCCACGTATAGGTAATCACTATAACAACCCGAGCTTTGGTTACGGAGGATATTGTTTACCAAAAGATACCAAGCAACTTTTGGCAAACTATCGTGATGTACCGAATAATATGATTCATGCAATAGTTGAAGCGAACCGAACAAGAAAGGACTTTATTGCTGATTCGATTATTAACCGGAAACCAAAAGTAGTTGGGATTTATCGGTTGATAATGAAAGCAGGGTCTGACAACTTCAGGGCCAGTGCAATTCAGGGAATAATGAAACGAATAAAGGCGAAGGGGATTGAGGTCGTAGTCTATGAACCAGTTATTGACGGTGAGGAGTTCTTTCACTCAAGGGTAATTAAGGACTTGGCAGAATTTAAAAAGATCTCAGATGTAATAGTAGCCAACCGCGTTACCGATGAAATTAGTGATTTAATGGATAAAGTTTACAGTCGGGACTTATTTGGGTCTGACTAAAAAATACTAGGGTCACGCGTCATTTTATTTATGGTTGTTAAGTTTATATGAGCTCGACAAAAGGAAGAGTTTGATACCTGTGATCCTGGCCGGAGGCGGCGGAAGTCGCCTTTGGCCCAAGTCCAGACAGGCTATGCCGAAGCAGTTCCTGCCGCTGACATCGGAAAACTCGATGTTGCAGGAAACCCTGCTGCGCCTGAATAACTACCCAACCGACAACCCCATCATTATCTGCAATGAAGCGCATCGCTTTGTCGTGGCCGAGCAATTACGTCAGATAGACCAGCAGCACAGCGGAATCGTGCTTGAACCGGTTGGCTGCAATACGGCACCGGCGATTGCGCTTGCTGCATTGCAGGCAATCGCCGCAGGCGAAGACCCCATTTTGCTGGTGCTGCCGGCTGATCATCTAATTAAAGATACGACCGCGTTTTACCACGCTATCCAAAAAGCAGAATCACTGGCGCAAGCCGGTTATCTGGTAACGTTTGGGATAGTGCCGCAAACACCGCATACAGGCTACGGTTATATCCGGGCGGGCAGCGAGGCAGGCGAGGGTTTCCGTGTCGAAGAATTTATAGAAAAGCCGGCAATCGATAAAGCCGCCCGGTTTGTGGGCGCCGGGAACTATTTCTGGAATAGCGGCATGTTTGTGTTCAGGGCAAGCCGTTACCTGGAAGAGCTGTCTAAATTCTGCCCGACAATTCATGATGTGTGCCGGGACGCAATAAGTTGCGCCACTCAGGATTTGGATTTTATCAGAGTTGATCGTGACCTGTTTAGCAGATGTCCGGCCGATTCAGTCGATTATGCCGTGATGGAGAATACCACCCGGGCAGCCATGGTTGCCCTGGATGCAGGATGGTCTGATGTGGGAAGCTGGTCATCGTTATGGGAAGCCGGCACAAAAGACGCCGACGGTAATGTTATGTTGGGTGATGCGACGCAGTACCGTGTGAAAAACAGTTATATCAACGCACAAAGCCGGTTGGTTTCGGTTATTGGCCTTGATGATGTTGTAGTGGTAGAAACCAAAGATGCCGTGCTGGTTGCCAATAAAGAGGCTGCTGAAGAGATTAAGCAGGTTGTGAATAACCTGCAGACGGAATCGCGCCCCGAGCTGGAGTTTCACCGCGAAGTCTATCGTCCGTGGGGCAGCTACGATGTGCTGGACAGCGGTGCGCGTTTTCTTGTGAAACGGGTACTGGTGCGACCGGGCGAGAGTTTGTCGCTGCAGTATCATCATCATCGGGCAGAACACTGGGTTGTCGTCTCCGGCACAGCGCGTGTCACGCTGGACGGACAGACGCGTACGATGAACGAAAACGAGTCTGTCTACATTCCCATAGGTACAGTGCATGCACTCGAGAATCCGGGGGAAGTGCCGCTCGAGTTGATAGAAGTGCAGTCGGGTTCGTACCTTGGCGAAGATGATATTGTGCGGCTTAGCGATAAATACGGTCGGGAAGCTGCCGGTAAACCAGCCAAAAAATAACTGGGTTGTCAGCCCACGGCCAGGGCTTTCCCGATGCGAATAAAAAGTTATAAACCTGACAGAACAGACAGTTAAAAAGTTCTAATCATTTCGCTTGCCCGATTTTTTCTTTCTGAAATAAAATCGCCGAAATTTTGTAGCGGGTCGGCGTCTCTTGCGCAACTTCAGATCCGGATATCGTGTTTTTTCTTTGTGGAGAGTGGCGGAGTCTATGCAGCGGCTGCGTGAACTGTCAGGCCAGGTGCTGGCCATGTATGAAGAGATTTCATCAACGTTTAGTCATTATCAGGCATCGGCAGGTTTACCCTGCACGGCTGGCTGTGGTGCATGCTGTAATAAGCCTGATATTGAGGTTTCACCTCTGGAAATGCTTCCTCTTGCGTTGCATTTGTTTGATCAGGGGCTGGCCGAAACAACCCTTGAGTCAATTGAGCATTATCACGGCTTTGCATGTATGCAGTACCAGCGGCATTCGCTGGACGGACAAAAAGGCAGTTGCGGCATCTACCCGTGGCGCCCTGGCGTATGCAGGATGTTTGGTGTTGCCGGGTATCGCACTAAAGATCATATTCCGACATTGTCCGTGTGCAGGGAAATAAAGCAGCGTCTACCCGAACGGTATGCCGATGCTCTGATCATGACTACGGCGAATCCGCCGCCAATGATGGCACATTATCAGCAAAAGCTGGCGCAGCTGGATTTTACGCTGGGAGAGCAGCGCTTACCCATTAATGAGGCGCTGAAGTATTGCCTTGAGAAAATACTTACCCTTGCCGCTTATGCGCCAGACATAGACGATAATGCGGTAGCCTGAGCCGGGGCAGTTATGCCAGCAGGGCTTGCGCGGCATGCACTATTTTTTCAACCATATCAGCATTCACCGAGTTCGACCGGCTAACTGCAAAATACCGCTCTGTCAGCTCGGTCGCCTCGCCGATACATTCCACCTGATACTGCTGCGCGACGTGCGCGGATATACTCGATGGCGCGCAAAACGCACCAAATCCTTCACTGCCAAAGAGTTTCAGCAGGGCGCTGTCGTCAAATTCGGCGACAACCCTGGGGTAGATTTGCTGACCCTCAAGCCAGGAGCGAAGCCCCTGCACAATCCCTGACTTTTTACCCGGCATCAGTAATGGCTCATCGTTCAGGCTGGCCGGGAAGGTGGCTTTCAACGCATCAGCTCGTTCGGGCGTTGAGAAGAAGCTAAGATGGGATTCCCCAAGAAAGTAACTGATTGCATCTATCTGAGTACCCGGCGCAATGCCGTGGTCAGCCAGCACCAGATCGATCCGGTTGACCGCCATATCACTGATGAGATCGGAGAAGGTTGATTCACGAAAAATAAATCGGGTTTGAGGAGAATAGCGTATAACTTCACTAAGAAAATCAAACGCCAGCACTTTAGGAATGGCGTCGGTCAGGCCAATGACAAATTCGTCCGCCATATCCTGGCTGTCAGACTGAAGGAGTTTTGCAAGCTCGTGCCCCTTCTGAAAGATATCCTCAGCATGGTGAAAAACCTGCTTTCCTTTACTGTTAAGGTGCAGACGCTTTCCTATTCTGTCGAATAGCGGATACCCAAGGTTTCGTTCGAATTGTGACAACTGTCCGCTTACTGTTTGGGACGTGACGTGCAAAAAACGTGCAGCCCGAACCACACTGCCCTCGCGTGCTGTGATATAAAAGTAGTAGAGGTGATGATAATTGAGATGATGCATAGTAAGAAATATTCGAACTTATTTGCAGATATTATCAGATTTACTCTTAATTATGCCTGTCGTAAAGTGCGGATCAGGCCATTGAGGAACAAACTGTTATGAAAAAGCCAATTAATCTGGCTACGACCCGTGCACTTTTGTTTCAACTGCTGCGCCCGGAAAAAGGCTACTTTTCGGTTGCGATGGCGTATGGTCTGGCCATTGGCCTGATGACACTGGCAGTACCGATTGCCGTCCAGACGCTGATTAACAGTATTGCGAATATTGCATCAACCCGCGCCGTGATTGTGCTGGCGCTGGTGCTTTTCTTCACCCTGTTTATGTCAGGGGTATTCAGTGCGCTCAGAACCTGGGTGATGGAACTGTATGAGCGGCGTGTATACGCACGTCTGACCGCTGACCTCAGTCTTAAAACCATCATGGCGCCGCACAGTTTTTTTGAAGGGCGCCGCAACACCACCATTACGCAGCGCTATTTTGACATTATGATCCTGCAAAAAAATGTACCGGCGCTGTTTGTTGACGGCTTTGCACTGGTACTGCAAATGCTGGTGGGCTTTACGCTGGTGTCGTTCTATCACCCGGCGCTGTTCGTGTTTAATGTCATTATTGTGATGGTGATGTACCTTATCTGGCGGTTGTGGGGGCCGGGTGCTAAACGCACTGCGGTTGCGTTATCCCATGCGAAATATGACACCGCAAAATGGCTGAATGACATCGCGGGTGCCCACGAGTTTTTCAAATCGTCCCGTCATCTCGATTATGCCGGACGAAATACTGACCACTATATCCATAACTACATCGATACCCATAAAGCACATTTTCGTTTTACGTTCTCACAAACCATCATGTTCCTGGTGCTTTATGCCGCAGCCAGTGCGGCCTTGCTCGGCGTCGGGGGTTGGCTGGTTGTGCGCGGGCAACTATCTATTGGTCAGCTGGTTGCAGCCGAGTTGATTATGTCTGCGGTTTTTTTGGGGCTGTCCCGCTTTTCACAATACCTCAAACTTTATTACCAGCTTTATGGGGCGGCGGAAAAAATTGGTGCAGCCCTGCAGATGCCGCAGGAGGAATTGCACAGTGACTCACACCATACCCCGGATGAGGCAACGCTTACGTTCGAAAATGTTGTGCTGTCGCATAATGATGATCGCTGTGAAATTGCGCTTAAAATCGACGCTGGCAAAAAGGTGTTTGTGACCACTGACAAGAGCTGGGTGCAGCGCAAGCTGACGGCACTGCTTAAGCGCTTTGATAAACCTGAAACCGGCTGGATCATGCTGGGTGATATGAGCCTGTTCGATTATGACATCTACGAGTTACGCCAGGCGGTCAGTACCATTGACCGGGCGTTAATTGTTGAGTGTTCAATCGAAGAGTACCTGAAGCTGTCTGCGCCTGAGGCGACGCTGGCAGAAGTGCGTGACGCGCTGGCGCTGGTCGAACTTGACGATGTGGTTGAAACATTGCCGGACGGGCTGAATACCCGGCTGTCGGTGATGGGCCTGCCATTCCAGCCGCTGGAGCTGCTTTTGCTTAAACTTGCGGCAGCCATTTTATCTCAGCCCAAGGTGGTGATCCTGAATCAGCACTTTGACGCCATTCCAGGAGCATTGCGTCAGCGTTTGTTAACACGGTTAATGGGACAGCCTTTTACTTTGCTGTACTTTACGAACATGGCAAGTCCGGACTATTTAAACGGCACGCTTAAACTGGGTGATAGCGCCGTGATGAAGCTTCATAGCAACAGCAGCGAAGGAGCGCAGAATGACTAATACAGAACGTCGGTACCTTGCGCACGTCAGAACGTTAACGGCCATCCGTATCCCGAAATTACACCGCGTGATCTGCGGCATCATTGGTCTGTTTATTGTTTCTGTCGCCCTTATCCTGTGGTTTACCCCTTGGGTACAGACTGCCTATGGGACGGGCAGCGTTGATTCCCTGGATCCATCTGAGCGTACGCAGGCCATAAATGCGCTGGTCCCCGGACAAATAAAGCAGTGGCATGTGCGCGAAGGGATGAGTGTGAAAAAGGGTGATCCCATTGTAACGCTTATTGATATTGATGCCGGCCGTCTGGATAAGCTTCAGGCACAGTTAACTGCCACCCAGGCAGGATACGATGCCGATTTGGTTGCGGTGGCGAATGCCCAAAGCAATCTTGCACGTCAGCGCGCGCTGCTGGAACAGGGGCTGGTGTCACCACGTGAGGTAGAGGCGGCTCAAATCAGAGTGCAGGAACTGAAAGCCAAAGCGGCGAAATCTGAAGCTGACATCAATTCTGTCAGCATGGCGCTGTCCAGACAGGCAACTCAGACCAAAGTGGCACCGACAGATGGCACTATCGTCGGGCTGGTCGCCGGTGGCGGATCGACCTTTGTGAAGGAAGGGGATGTTTTGGCCCGGTTTATTCCGTCAGGGGTTGAGCGTACGGTTCGAATCAGCGTCAGTGGCCTGGACGCGCCGCTGGTGCAACCCGGCGCCAAAGCACGTCTGCAGTTTGAAGGCTGGCCGGTTATTCAGTTTAGTGGCTGGCCTGGTACCGCGGTTGGGACATTTGGCGGCGAGGTGGTTTATGTTGAGCCGGTAGCCGACGCTAACGGGCAGTTTCAGGTCTGGATTAAACCTGACAACGACGATTTACCATGGCCAAACGAAAACTCTGTCAGACTGGGCAGTCGTGTCAAAGCATGGGTGCTGCTCGAAGAGGTTCGTCTAGGCTATGAAATGTGGCGTCAGCTTAATAACTTCCCGCCAAAACCTACCGAGGTACTGACCAACACTAACGGAGGGCAAAGCCAGTGAGGCGTGTAGTAGTCGCACTTGGTATGCTGGTGGCTGGGCACACGCTGGCTCAGGAGACAGTTACTGTTCCTGAACTTGTTGCCACCATACAGGCGTCTCATCCTTACCTGGCCGCCGCCGCAGAGCAGGGGCGTCAGCGTCAGCTCGCTGTGCAGTCGGCGGACAGCGCGTTTGATCCATTAATCGAACAGGAAACCAATACGCGGGTCAGCGGCTATTATGATGGCGCGATTGCCTCTCAGCGGTTTGTGAAACCCCTTCAGTCAATGAATGCCCGCTTGTATTCGGAGTACCGCCTTGCTGATGGCGATTTTCCGGTGTACGAACAGGAATACGAGACCCTGTCAGGCGGTGAAGCAAGCCTGGGAGTGATGATGTCATTGCTGCGTTATCGTGAAATCGACAAACGCCGTTTGGGGCTTCGAAATGCGCAACTGGCTGTTGAGCAGTGGCGTCAGGACTACCAGAACGACGTCAATGAGATGATATTCAAAGGGGTGAAAGATTACCTTTACTGGTATGAAACTGCCTTACAGGTTCAGGCCGTTTCCGACTTATTGGATGCGTTGGCACGACGCCGCGATGCCATTGCCAGCCGGGTCGAGCAGGGCGACCTGGCAGAATCTGATCTGATTGAATTTGACGCAAATGCGCTCCAGCAGGAACTGGTGCTGGCAGAGCTGAAGAGAAAACTTGCCGTAACACAGCGGGCGCTGGCATTTTATCTGCGCGACGATCAGGGGCAGATGAAAGACACCTCGTCTATCAGAGCAGGGGAACTGGCCTGGCCATATCAGGCGCGTATGGCAGATATTGTTGCGCTTCGTCGCTCGCTGGCTTCGCATCCTGTTCTGGCAGCGCTGGAGCAGGAAAAGCGTATGCTGACCAACAAAGCGTCACTGGCGAAAACGTCTCTATTGCCAAAGCTTGACTTAAAAGCCTCTGTCGCCCGCGATATCGGTAGTGGTGCTGCCTCGCTGGATGGTACAGAAACAAAAGTCGGACTGAGTTTTTCCTACCCGCTCGGCAACCGCGCTGCGAAAGCTGAGCTGTCATCAATAGAATCGAAGCAGACGCAATTGGATCATAAGATTCAACTGGCGGCCGACAGCATTGTTCAGGCATTTGAGAAGGCCTATCAGCACTGGCAACAAACGGTGAAAATTGCAGAGATGCAACAGAAAAATGCGTCACTGGCAGACCAGCTCTATGACATGGAGATAAAACGTTACGATGCCGGTGACACTGACATGTTTGTACTGAATGCGCGTGAGTCTTCACAAATTCGCGCCCGAATGAAGCAAATCAAAGCAGACATCGATGTGTATCTGGCAGAGCTGGCGCTTTATCATGCCGCGGCGCGACTTGAGCTTAACATCCGTCTGTCATCAGACGGCAGTCTGCCTGGGTAGCCCGTATGCCGGAAGGTCCTGAGATCCGCCGCGAGGCCGACCAGATAGCCGCTGTAATTAAAGGGCAGCCATGTCTGCATATTGAGTGTACACTGTCGATATTGGCGGAGCCCATCAAAGCGTTGCAGGGACATACCATCACCGATGTCACATCACACGGCAAAGCCATGCTGATTACGTTCGATAATGATGTTGTCATATACAGCCACAATCAGCTGTACGGGAGATGGCGAACACAGGACAATCACACCCGGCCTGCAAGTTCGCGTCAGCTCAGGCTGGCTATTGATACGCCGAAGGGCAGTGCTCTGCTATATAGCGCCTCAGATATAAGCATCTGGCATAAGACCCGGTTATATCAACATCCGCTACTCAGAAAACTCGGGCCCGATATCCTGGATAACGCGACAACGGAAGATATGCTGAAACAGCGACTGGATGATGACCGGTTCTCAGGCAGACAACTGGCGTCGTTACTGCTGGATCAAGGCTTTGTTGCAGGTATGGGAAATTACCTTCGCTCGGAGGTCCTGTTTTTTTCCGGGCTATCTGCGTCGCGCAAACTCAGCATGCTGACTTCACAGGAGAAAGACACGCTGGCGATGCAGTTAAAAGCGGTTGCGATAAGAAGCTATAAAACGAAAGGGATTACACTTCCTTTGCCGTTACTTGAGCAGCAGAAAAAGCAGTACCAGCGTTTTGAGGACTACCGCTTTGCGGTATTTTCCCGTGCAGGAGAGCCCTGTATTTTCTGTAGCGAGATAATTGAAAGAACGATGGTGAGTGGACGCAGATGGTATTTCTGCCGGAAGTGCCAGCGTTAGTGCAGCATCCTTGCTGCCATTAGGATCAGTTGTTGCCGGTCAGGGCTGCAGCGAACTCCTCTTCAGTCAGTCCGGCTTCGCTGGCGAACTGCTTAAGTTTGGCGTTGTCCACGCCGGCGTTTTGCGCAGAATAAAGAATGCGCTTAACCTGTTCACGTTGCGCAGAGGCCTCGCGCACTGCATTTTCGACCACTTCATCCGCCTGGTTTGGAAACACCGCCAGCAGTGCATCAACTACGTATTCGCCAACAAACGGCACCGCCTCAAGCGCGGTCGTCATGATCTCAATAACTTTATTCGGATGTTGCTGGGACAGCGTCTGAACAATGCTGTCCGCTGAGTCAGGCTCAGTCAGTACGGCAACGCGAACAATTTCATCCAGTTCTTCCGGTGTACTGTTTGCCGCAGCCTGCACAACAAAATCGACATAGGTAGGCTCTGCAGTAATCGCCAGCTTAACAATAGACGGGCAGGAACTGACATCTTTATCTATGGCAAGCTTAACAATTTCACCTGTAGAGGCTGGCTGAGCTGAGATGGCGGCGAAAATAATCTCTCTGTATTTGTCGGGGTACTCATCCAGCGCTACATCGACAATATCAACAACCTGCTGAGGATAGTGGCTGGCAATAGAACGAATTGCCCTGCCGACAGACATATTCTGTTCTACTTGTCGTTTAAGGAACGAGGTTTGGAATGTATTTTTATCCGACACCTCAGTATCAGGTTCCGAAACACTGGTGACAGGAGACGCTGCGACCACTGCAGTACCACTTAATGTAGCCAGTAAAACTAGCAGGCTATACGTCAACTTCATTTTTCCACCTTAATTATGATTCGTTATTGTGGACTGTACGCTTAACTACACCCGCGCTGACACGTCGCGATATCAATCATTAGCGTTGTTATTATGTCCACTTTCTACTGCTATGATTGAAAATTAACCGCTTAGTTCAGTTTCGACAACTTTTTAGGGTATGGCTATTGACCTTTACTTATTAATCCCTAAAATTCGCCTCCGCTTCACAGGGACAACTTATGAAGCGCCATTGAGGTAATCAATGGGGTCGCACTTACTGTTTCGGCACGCGAAAATAAAGCTGAAAAAAAAGTGTTGACACTGAAACGAGATGGCGTAAAATGCGCGCCTCGCTTGAGACACGAAAGGTGAAACAAGCGAGCTAAAAGACTATAAGTTGTAACAACTTATTGCAAGTTTTAGCAAACGTTCTTTAACAATTTAGACAAGACAATCTGTGTGGGCACTCGTTAAGAGTGTAACAACGACAATTCATATTTCGATATATTTAATTGAAGAGTTTGATCATGGCTCAGATTGAACGCTGGCGGCAGGCCTAACACATGCAAGTCGAACGGTAACAGGAAGTGCTTGCACTTC
>NZ_JBFNPK010000020.1:0-67018 GCF_040812025.1 Alteromonas nitratireducens | reverse complement strand
CAAAGCAACGGCTTCGCGCTTAAACTCTGGGGAATATTTTCTTCGCTTGGTCATAGACACTCCTTCTAGGCATAGTATGCCTCTTTATGGATGTGTCCGTAAAATCTGGGTAGAACCCCCTGAACATCAAAGCCAAATACAGTAAGAGTATGTAAGCACTTAAATACTCTTTGTTTTCAGACCAAGAGTTATCGCAACCAGCTGCCGACTTAGTTGTGCTATTTGGTTGGAATCAACATTTTCCCCGAGTGCAGCACTACATATCGCGCCGTTGAACAACTGAAACAAAGCATCCACCATAAGACTAATTTTACCTTCTGTTACGCTAAGTTTTTGTGCACTGCAGCATGCTTGAACAAACTGGATTATCTGACGCTTTAACTGACGACGAAATGGCATTATATGTTGATGTAACTCAGCATTCGTAGCGACTTCAGCCAACACCGTTACAGTGATGGTTGCCCCGCCCGTGGTAATAATTCGATCTAGATCACCAAACATGAAATCAACCAACCGAATAACCGCATCAGGCGCACTTGGAGACAACTGGTCAATTAGGAGAATAGCGGCTTGTAAATCACGCTCAGCCATTTGCTGTAAAATGGCTTCTTTACTGGGGAAGTAGTTGTATACGGCACCAGCACTTAACTGAGCTTCACGCAAAATATCGCGCATCGTCGTGCGATGAAAACCACTGCGGCTGAAGCAGACTGCCGCTGCTGACAAAATCTGATCCTTTCTCGCTTCCAGGGTTTGTGACGTGACTTTAGGCATGCTCTAGAACTCTCATTCGACCGCTTGCGAACTTACCCTTTCAATTTAGCGATGTCCAGCCTGACTAAAAAATTGCGGGTTAGGTGTTGCATATTTTTTCAACAAAAAATAAAATAGAGCGGTCGTTCGTTTTATGATGGTTTTATGAAAAAATTTATTTTATGCGTGTTCCTAATCGCACTGCTTAGCTGGCTCGGCCAGATAGCAAGCAATCTATATATGTCTCATGTATATCAAGCGCCGGGGAGTTATGTTGAAACAGAAATGGGGTCATTACATTTGTATTGTGTAGGCGACAAATCAGCCCCCCTAGTCGTGTTGGAAGCAGGTGCGATAGGCTGGAGTCAAACTTGGAGTTGGATACAACCAGCGCTTGCAGAAAAATTCAGGGTATGTAGCTATGACCGTCCAGGTCTTGGCTGGTCAGAGGCAAATCAGACGCCAGATGCAGGAGCTGCAGTCTCAGCTCTGTATGATGCACTCAGCGCGTCAGGTGAGAACTTGTCAGACATCACGATGGTGGGTCACTCATATGGTGCTATTGTCATTCGTGCGTTTGCAGCCAAATATCCGCAAAATGTAAGCAATTTGATATTTGTAGATGGCTCTCATCCTGATCAGTTTTCAATATTACCGGAGAGCTTTGTGCAAAAAGCACAAACGTTTAACGATTTACTTCGCCCTCTCGGGTATTTATCACACACTGGATTAGTGCGAATACTAAATCCACTCGGACAATTAGCCGATGAATTACCCGACCAGAATCATTTTGCCGTACGTTACTTTGGATCGAACCCGATACACCTTTTAACTTCATATACAGAGATGCAATTGTGGCCACGCAGCGCTGAATTGGCAAAAATGGCCGACCTATCCCATAAACCCCTTCTGATAATAAGTGCAGCAAGCATGCCTGATGCAACGGAAGAAGAGTATCAGGCTTGGCTTGAGCTTCACAAATCGATGCTGTCACTGAGTCTATACTCCAAGCATCTGATAATCCCAGGTTCAGATCATTACTCTTTGCTGATGAACCCAAACCATGCTGCGTTGTTAACGCAACAAATTTCGGCCTTCATAACGATGCATCAGGAGATGTAACGTTCTGTAAGCGTTTTGCATATGCGCTATTGATTTGACTAAAATATGTACCAAATAGATTTGGATTAATCATTAAACAAATGCAAGAAACAAAGATAAAACGGATACTTCAAATAGAAGGAGCATTAGTATTACTAGTTTCACTTCAACTGTATCAAAACAGTCTGTATAGCTGGTGGCTATTGGCTAGCCTTTTTTTTCTGCCCGATATAATGCTGCTGGGCTATCTTTTTAACGCCGTTGTGGGCGCGACACTTTACAATCTGAGTCACAGTTATATCTTACCCTTACTGCTTGGGGTGTTCTTGCTATGGCAAAGTCCCCAGCATTTGCCATTAATATTAATCTGGACAGCACATATCGGCTTTGACCGTATGTTGGGTTATGGCTTGAAACTTCCAAAGGGATTTCGGTATACGCATCTTGGCGTCATAGGAAAAGCCGAATCAGGCTAGAACTAAACCTCAACCACCCGCAATCTCTCTGGCAACTTATCGATGTAGTTTTTGTGTACGCTAAGTTCACTACCATCTATGAGAGTAATCTTGGCATCATTAATACTTTGCTTGGAAAAATTAACAACGGTATTTATGTTAACGATTTCACTTCTATTAATTTTCACAAAAACGGTCGGGTCTAATTGGCTCAGCAATGCTGACTGCGTTATTCGAAAAGGATATGCTCGGCCTTTAACGTATAAATCCTGATAATTACCAGCGGTTCTGATGAACTCTACCTGAGAAAGCTTTATTAAAAACTCTTGGTTTAACATCTTAACCAATACCTGAGAGAGATAAGGCTCTAAGACCTCATTTCCGTCAGCAAAGTCTGGTGCAGTAGCTAACTTCGATGCCTCACCACGCCAGCGCCGAATGATAAATCGATATGTCTCAAATAATACAATGAAAAATAAGTAGACTCTGATGTCTTTAGCATATTCATAGAGTAAATTGGTCGCACTCCAGTCAAAAATATACTGTTCATCAACGAGTTTATAGACAAAAACCCGTATAGCCACCATTAAAGCTAAATGTGCCGCACAAAAAACTATGCTGGCTAAAACATGCCTAAATAACTGTTCTCTTATCGCCTGTGTGCGAAGTGGGTATTGGTCTGACAACCAGATTAATCCTGGAAGTAAAATCAGCACCGAAATTGCGCTACTGAATTCCCATATCCAGGGTTTCCACAAAGCAATGTTTGAGGCTGCTTTTTCCACATAAGCGACATAACCATTTGCAACAATATTCACGATAAAAAATAGCGTTAATAGTACAACTTCACATTGCCACTTGTGTTTTAGATACCAGGTCAAAAATGCCGATTGAGCCATAAAGCAACACCATAAACATCCCAATAAACCAAAGTTTATCCCAAATTCGCCACCTTAAGCACCGCTATTGTCGTTTTATCACTGTTTATTAGTACTGCCTACAGCTCCGATTCAAACTGATTTTGCAAACAACTTAGCCTGGAGCCTAACCATGATTAGTAACAGAAGATACGACATTGATGCACTTCGTGTGCTTGCTTTCGGAATTCTCATTTTGTATCACTGCGGTATGCTATTTGTGCCCGGTTGGGGTTGGCATATCAAGAGCAGTTATCAAATCGATGCTCTTCCTGGTGTGATGCAGTTTTTTAACGCATGGCGGATGCCATTATTATTTCTTGTAAGCGGTGCAGCTATTGCTTTGGCAAACCCACAAAAAAGACTTGCTGATTTTGTATCTTCGCGCACCTTCCGGTTGTTATTTCCATTGTTAATGGCAATGATTTTTACGGTGCCACTTCAAGCCTATGTTCAGGCTGTAGAAAACGGGAGCATTGAACCGGGCTTGCTGCTTTTTTTGATTCATTATTTTTCATTTTCACCATGGCCAGAAGGTGCATTTGATGGTTCAGATGTTGGTTTTACATGGAACCATCTGTGGTATCTACCTTACCTATTTATTTATACCCTGCTGCTGGTTGGCCTGCTCAAGCTTAAAACGATGTTGGGGTTAACGGTAAAATCACTATCAACAGGCACAGTGTTAGTAGTTACCATTAACTTCATAATCACTCTCGTTGCTTTAAAGCTTTTGGTCAGACCGCACTTCCCAGAGACGCATGCGCTTTATAACGACTGGTATGCACATCCGTATTACTTTGGTTTCTTTATCTTCGGCTACATGCTGGGCAGGCCTGCTTGCGCTCACATTTGGCACAAAATGGCAGACAGCCGTTGGACGTTATTAGCTCTTTCGCTTTCAAGTTTCGCAATCTGGTTAGGATTAAAACAATGCAATGATTTGCAAGTAAACCTCTGGCTGTTCGCACCTGCAGCGGGCGAGCTTCAATTAAATGGCGCTAGCTATCTGCTGTGTGGCACAACGATAAAAACCCTACTGCATACGCTTTACAGTGTCAGTATGATTGCCACAATTTTGGCCTTCGGTTTTAAGTATCTGAACAAGCCCGATTCAGCCGTCGCGCGATACAGTCAAGCCATCTACCCCTGGTATATCATGCACCAAACTTTGATTGTACTTTTAGCCTACTGGCTGGTGCCTTTAAGAATTGGCGTAGTAGCCGAGGCCGTACTGGTTATCAGTGGCACTTTTATCGGTTGCTATATGATATACCGCTACGTCATTATGCCACTGCCATTCTTACACAGCGCGTTTGGGATATTTTCTAAGAAGTAATTCAGGTGAGGTCTGCCCGATCCCGCAGGCAGGCCTTTTCTTATTATTCAGTTTAAATCCAAAACACTGTCAACTTCCTGTAAGCCCATGTAAGCGATAAGTCGAAACTAACCAACTTTAGCTAGAATGCAGCTCTTTTTTAAGGGGTAAATATGCTTTATATGGTACTGCTGGGTGGTAATCATCCAATGGCGAAAATCGAAGTTCATGATGTTGTCTTTATAAACTGCGATGATATTCACCGGTCACACGACAAACTCCGGGAACTCTGGTTTGGTGATAAAAACCGAGTACATATTGATAGTTGGATGGCTGTTTATGGGGTAGATGGCTACCGAGTTGACTTGTCTAGCGACCCAATTAGGAGTGATGGCCAGCGATTATTTTTCGTAAACTTAGGAGGTTATATCACTGAGCAGTTTGGTGAAGAACATCGCTATTTGTTAATTGTTGCTGAAAATGAAGAACATGCAAAACAAAGAGCAAAACAAACGGTTTCAGATATTTGGAATAAACCTCACAAGGATAATCTATTCGAGATCGATGATTGCCTTACAATTGATAAGGTTGATGGACTTTATGTAAATCTTACGAAAGCTCCACACGAGAAAAATCAGTTTGCAAACGACTATACACCGCTTCTACTAATGTAATGTTTTTCTGCAAGAGATAAGGCTACTCTATACGTAAAACGTGGCTGGTGATGTTTTCAAAACCATGTTTTACGTCTATGAAAATTAACTGCTCCTCATCTCCAACAGACACTAATTTTTGGCCCAAGTGCAACAATGTGGAACGACCGCAACAATCCCAACCTCCGCTCTTACCAACAAAGTTAGCAAACGCAATCGGGGTTAGATTTGATTGTTTTGTGAGTATGTCTAGATCCTTGCCATAACCCTTTGCTGAAATTAAAACACTCATCAAAAGAAGATCGACATTATCGTCACGGTAGGAGTCAAAAAAATTGGGCTCAGTAAAATCTGCACAAATCCCTAAACCAATCTTTAAACCGTTGATAGTCAATACGACATTTTGACTTCCCGCAGATATGTATTGTTCTTCACCTGCATGGAGAAACTGCTTGTAGTAAACCCTAATGCCTGACGCTTCTCCCAAAATGAAAGAAGAAATATAACATTGATCATTATCTTCTATAAAAGCACCGACCACCGCGGTTAAGTCGTGCTTTATCGCAAGCTTATGAAGTTGGGCTATAGCCTCTTTTGTTTTGTCATCACGGCTCATATGTTTGGCGCTTTCCAACACATAACCATGAAGTGACAATTCTGGGAAGATAACGAGTTTTGCGCCATGTCTAGCCGCAGTACTGATTGCAACGCTATGCTGTCGAACGTTTTCCTCGACTAGACTATCCGCCACCATAATTTGTGCCAAAGCTATCATTTTGCCAATACTCAGGTTAAATGAGGACATCCAAAACTAGAACAGTTTCTCACTTCGAAATTCCAGCAAGGTTACATCGCGCCAAACGCCATTAAGTTTACCTATTTTCGTTCTTGTTCCAACTTCTCTAAAACCGCAACCAGTGTGAAGCCTAATACTTGCTAAATTGAATCGCACCGGGTTTGTCGGAGGCTAATTATCTTGAGAGAATTAGCCAATGAACAGAAGAGTTACTTATTCCCCAGAAGTCCGCGAGCGTGCAGTTCGCATAGTGCTGACGTCAGAGCATGAATACGCTTCCAGATGGTCAGCGTTAGTATCTATTTCAGCAAAGATTGGATGTACACCTGAGACCTTAAGGGCGTGGGTAAATAGAATGGAAGTGGACTCAGGTAAGAAGCCTGGTGTCACGTCTGATGCGGCAGCGAAAATCAAAGAGCTTGAACGTGAGAATAAAGAGCTCAAACAAGCCAACGAGATACTGAAAAAAGCTGCAGCGTTTTTTGCTCAGGCGGAGCTCGACCGCAAACCGAAAAAATAGTCCAGTTCATTGATGTGTATCGGTCGTTGTATGGTGTCGAGCCAATTTGCCGCCAAGTGCAAATTGCACCCTCAACGTATTACCGTTACAAAGCGCTTGAAGCAGAGCCTGAACGCCGTTGTCATCGTTATCACCAAGACGAGGCGCTGAAACCTGAAATTCTGCGCGTATGGCAGGAAAATAAGCGCTGCTATGGTGTCAGAAAGGTATGGAAGCAACTGAAGCGAGAGGGCTTCAGCGTGGCCCGCTGCACAGTTGCCAGACTGATGAGAGAGCTGAGTATCCAGGGCGTACGTCGAGGTCGTCGTTGCGTCACCACTATCCCCGACGACAGTGCAGCTAAACCACTGGATTTGGTCAACCGCGAGTTCACTGCACAACGGCCTAACCAGATGTGGGTGGCAGATATTACCTACGTTGCCACGTGGTCAGGCTTTGTCTATGTAGCGTTTGTGATTGATGTTTTCTCGCGCAAAGTCGTCGGTTGGCGCGTGATGAAGTCGATGCAAACACAGTCGATACTGGATGCGCTAGAGCAAGCATTGTGGGCACGAGGCAAGCCTAAAGGCGTTATTCATCATAGCGATCGCGGTAGTCAGTACGTGTCCATCCGCTATTCAGAACGGCTGTCAGAGGCAGGGTTTACGGCCTCTGTCGGCAGCGTGGGTGATTCGTATGACAACGCACTAGCAGAAACCATCAATGGCTTATTCAAGGCTGAGGTCATATACAAAGACGGCCCTTGGAAGGGACTGGAGCAAGTCGAACTGGCCACGCTTGATTGGGTTGACTGGTTCAACACCAAACGGCTACTTGGCCCTATCGGTGATATACCACCAGTCGAATATGAGGAGAACTACTATCGACAACTAGCCGAAGATACGGCAGCATGACTCAGACAAATCCGCCTCCGAATTTACCGGTACGATTCAGGTAAGCCAAAAGGCGTGATGTCCCACAGCGACCAGGGCTCGCAGTACGGTGCTCGTAAGTTCAGACAAAGGCTGTGGCGCTACAAGATGGTTCAGAGTATGAGTCGCAGAGGTAACTGCTGGGATAATAGCCCGATGGAGCGCGTGTTCAGAAGTCTGAAATCCGAATGGATGCCATCAACCGGCTACCATTCGCCAAATGAAGCAAAACGAGATGTGGGATATTACCTGATGAATTATTACAACTGGGAAAGACCGCATCAATTTAAATATGGGCTACCACCGGCAAAAGCGGAAGAATTAGCTAAAATGGTGTCTGGGTTTTATTGACCACTACATACCCAACTCAACGAATTCAGAAAGGAAATTAAGCTGCGACACAAAAAGACAGGAAAGGAGCTTGTCGCAAAAGAGTGGTTTGATGTCGATTTAGAGCATGCGGTGTCCGTCGCTATTAATATCGTACGCGATAATGTTGGTCAGACTACGTTAGATGAAAACGATAATTTATACGCGAGCGTTCACCAGAGCGAACCCCCATATTCTGAAAATTGATGATTTGCACATTGGCTAATGTAAGTAAGCTTCTAAAAGCGTCAAGCAACCCTACGTAACATGAGTAAACCTTTAATTTACATCGACCAAAATGTTATTGGATTGCAATTGCAGGGTTCGATTTGTCTTAGCAGCCGCAATGATTTGGTTTGGGTATATTCAAAAGAGCATTTCGCTGAAATAAGACGCGCAGACAATCCTGAGACGTACTTAAACGTGCTCGAAGAAATTGATGCAAAACTTTTAGAACTTGTGCTTGATGAGAGTTTTAGAATCACGGATAAGGCAGTGTTAAACGAAAGGGACTCACCTCATCACAACTATAGTCTTTACATAGAAACAACAAAAGAAGTTAAGTTCGACGAAACGATATTCGATCCTTTTCAAGTATGGGTTAATGGTGGTGACGATGGAGGTCTGCTAAAGGATCTACCAGATAAGCTCGTACGAGAGATTGCACAACTCACATCGGGCTTATCATTTGAAACTAGCGATGCAGCAGAAAAAGTCTTGAACATAAAGCCTGAGTTCGACTCTTTAATCACTGATATTATATCAAATGGAAATGATATTAATAAAACTAGAGCCGCTCTTGGCGATATCAAAGGCACTATCGGGAGTATCTCGGGAGATAAAGAAATCATGAGGATTTGGGAAATAATATCTCCGACAATGAGTACGAACGATATTACTTGTGACCAATTCTTTGGTTTTGACCCTGTGGATAAACAAAGTTACTTAGTTTGGCCAATGTATCTGGGAATCGTTGGATGCAATGCTGTGCTTGATATACTGGGTTTTCAAGCCGAGAAAAAATGCAGGAAGTTAAACAAAATTCATAATGTAAGGAGTGATGCATCCCATATGGCTATGGCTGCATTCTGCTCCGCAGTCATTTCTGAGGATAAGCGATTCATCAGAAGAGCATCTGCGATCTATAACTACAAAAATATCGATACTATTTCTATTCTGATGGAAAAGAGCACTAACGAATAGGGCGTCGACTTCAGAGGGGCTGGACTGCTTGCTCCAGCTTTAAATACCTTTAATTAATGTAGCTTAAAATCTCCTTTGTGCACCACGGTTAACATGGTGTTTTTGTATCTTTCACAGAATTTATCGAAGTTTATCCATGTAAAAACTGAAATTTTTTTGTATCCATGGTTTTTGTATTTTTCACTGGGTTACATTTGAATTTTAAACCAATGTTTATAAATGTTTTTAATCACTCAATCACCGATAACATACAAAAAAATGGTGTTTATAAGTTCCCTGCGTTTGATCACTACATCGCCGATAAAGTATTTACTAATACCGGGCCTGGCGCGTTTGCTTCTCAGTCGTGGCTGGATGACGCAGTAGTGCGCGAGCACCCACTCAATCAGCGGCTGTGTGATTGCTTCCGGCTGATGTTTCTGGATGAAAAACATGCACCCAATGCTTATTTATTACGATCCATTGAGGCCGACCGTGCGTTAAAGTTATACTATTATGCAAGGCCGCAGGAAATGGCGGCGCGAGCATTTGAAGCCTGCATTCAGGATGCCCCGATTAAAAACGCATTTCTGGTTCAGGGTACAAAAAAAACAACGGAAGCTAGACTTGGTATTTATCCTCGTGATACCTTGCGTAATAAGCTCAACGACGCATTGATGGTGTATTTCTACCAACTGGGCATCGCCCTTACGAGCAAATCATGATGCTTCTCGCATCATGAGAGAATAAGACCAGGTTTTTTCAACAAGTGTCACAGCACCACAGTGTTTGTACAGAATGCTGACGTATTTTGTCCCAGACGGTATACTGTAGTGCCCGAACGTAACAGACAAAAGAAGACGAGATGAAAAGAAAAAAGCATACCTCGGCCGAAGACGAGGCCCAGATTGACATGACCCCCATGTTGGACATTGTGTTCATCATGTTGATTTTCTTCATCGTGACGACGTCGTTCGTGAAAGAGAAAGGGTTGGACGCAAACCGTCCGGAAGACAACCAGACTAAAAATGATCAGCCTTCTAAAGCGTTGTCTATTCGTATCGACGCAGACGGCACTATCGTGATGGGTGGTCGTGAAGTTGATATCCGTCGTGTTGTTGCTAACGCACAGACGTATCTTGCTGAGAACAACACCGACACTGCGGCCATTCAGGCTCATGAAGATACCGAACACGGTACCGTGGTAGAGGTTATGAACCAGGTAAAAATAGCTGGTATTGATAAAGTATCGGTACTGGTTAAAAAATCCTGATCATCAGTTAATTATGAAAAGGCTGCCTCCGGGCAGCCTTTTTTGTATGGTTTTATATACCTAAGTATAACTGGCGCAGGTGAACGCAAAATGTTCAAATAGTAATGTTCGGTGTATCTGGATTACCATGTTGAAAAGTCGGTTCCAGATAACGAAGTCACTGGAGCCTTATATGAAACGTACCCTGTCTGCAGTTGCAGTTCTGTCTGCTGCTGCATCATTTGCCTGTAATGTGCAGGCCAGTCCTATTCAGTTAAACGAAGCGTTTGACTACAACGCCTATATACTTGGCGATATGACCGGTAACCAGTCCGATGTTGAGGGCAGACTGGCTGTTGGTGGCTCACTTACCCTGAATCATTACGATATCGGATTGCTTCTCGAACCCGATCTGCAAAGCAGTGTATTGTATAGCGGCGGGTCAATGACGCTCAGTAACTCGCTGATTAACAACGGTCAAACCACAAGTGGCGGTAGCTTGTCTGCGTCCCAGAGTGAATTTTCTGGTGGCGTGAACGCCGCAGGCAGCGTAGCCATAACGGAAGCCAAAGTGGCACAGGGCGACATTCATGCCGACGGCGATGTTGACCTCTACCGGGCCGAAGTAACCAACGGCAATGTTATCTCCGGCGGCAACGTCAGCCTTACTGAGGCAGGTGTTAAAAATGGCGATGTCAGTGCTTCAGGTTCAGTGTCACCGGCAGTTAATGTTGAAAATGGCACCGTCAGTCAGTACGCCAGTGTCACACCCGATATTGCTCCACTCGACTTTGACGCAATTAACCGCGAAGTGTTTGCGCTATCCAGTTACTTAGGCGGCCTGTCGGCGAACGGCACAACCACGGTACGCTGTCATGGCGGAATCAGCTGTTCAGAGGTGGGCGCCAGTGCTTATGACATCACCTTCACCGGCAGTGATTCTCTGAACATCTTCAATGTCGATGCAGACTGGTTGTCTGATCCTGGTAAGTCGGTCACCTTTGATTTCTCAACCACCAGCTACAACATTATTAATGTCTATGGCGATACGGTATCGCTGTTTGAGACCGGGTTTTACAGCACGGTTCTGGGCGGAAAAATCGAGGACAACTGGAACAGTATCCGCAACGAGGAATACACCCGACATGATGGTACGTACACCAACAACGTCCTGTTCAACTTTGTTGATACCACCGACCTGACGCTTGCGGGGATCGGCTTCAAAGGCAGTATTCTTGCCCCCTTCGCGGACACCAACTTTTACAACGGCCATATCGACGGCAACCTTATTGTAGGCAGCCTGTCATCGCCTGATGGTGAGTATACCGGTCAGGTGAACGACTATCGCTTTGGCGATATTAAGGTCAGCGAGCCTGCCAGTGTCCTGTTATTCGGTGTCGTTGGCGCAATCCTGTTTTCTCGTCGTCGTACCCTGCGTTTACAGCGCAAAGCCTGACAGTCGGGGGGAAGACAGGATAAGTTCATCGCTTGTCACGCCTTCCCCGTTGCCCGGCCGCCACATAAATTGCAAGCCCGCCAGAAATTCCCGGTATTCGACAGCAAAGGCCCGGCTGACAAAGCCAGCGACCACCCAGTTGTCGGTTAACCGCCATTGTGAGTCCAGCGTCACCTGACCGTTTAGCCCTTGGCTGCGGCTGCCCTCAACACGTTCACCCGATGCCGTCAGGGGAAAGCGGTTATAGTCATCCTGCGTAATCCAGCCATACCCCAGGCTTACGCTGAGTTTTGCCTGGCCGCGCGCATATTCGGCTGTCAGCAACTCGGAGTACAGGCCGGCAACCAGAAACTTCTGCGGACTGAAATACCCGCCATGTCCGTAGGTAAATGCGCTCAGGTTTGCATCGTACCGGTCATAGCTGATAAACGGCCCGACACGCCAGTAATCCAGCATCCTGCTATTGCCCGCGATGTCTTTGCTGACATCTCCCCGTATTCCTGCGTGGCTGTTTGCCAGCACGCGTTCGCCGGTGAGGTTTTCATAGCGCAGCGTGGTCGACACTGACCAGGTTGGTGCAACGGGCACCGCAATCAGGGCGCGAACCCCATCGGCCATAACCCGTCCCCAGCTTTCTTCATGGCTGTCATTAAAGGTACCGGTCTGACTGAGCAGACTGTCTGTCTTCCTGTCCCTGTACCAGCTGATGGCGGCGGTCAGTTTATCGCTGTACCAGGCGGCGCCGAGCATACCGGTCAGACGTGTGCTCACCGGCTGGTCAAACAGGCCATATTCAATATTGCCGTAGAGCGTGACCCCTTTGTCCTGGAATTCAACCTCAGCGCGCACCGCTTTGTCCTCAAAACCCGAGATGCCGGCGAACGTGTTGTCGACCTGGCCGCCGGCAAACCAGTCATCCGCTGACGGTTTTCCACTGTAAAGCTGAGCATAGTCGAGGGCTACACCCCATCGCCATGCATCGTGCTGGCGCTGAACCCCGATGTATCCCGTCATCTCGTCAAAATTTCCGAGACCCCGCTGTCCACTTCGGGCCCGGCCTCTCAGACCGCCGGTTACCGTCAGCGCATCCTTGGTCTGGGCGGTTACCACGTTCTCATCTCCCAAATGATAAGCCAGCTGAAACTGTTTGCGTGATTGTGCCTGACTGGCGAAACCATGCATCTGCTGGCTGGCGATTGACGGGAAGCGCGCTGCCAGTTCCTGTTGCAGGGGCAGATCACCGGCAGTAATGGCCTGCAGTGCAGCAGCGATATCATCGCGAGAGTGCTGTTGTTCAAGCACCTCACCTAACGCCTCAACCGCCAGCGTCACATTACCAGCCTGATAGGCGGCCCATCCCTGTAACTCTCGCTGAGGTAACGCCAGCGGTCCGAGCGAGGCAAGCTGGCCGGCAAATATCAGGCTCTGACGAAAGTCTTTCTGCTCATAGGTTGCCAGTTGTTGCGTTTGCAACCAGTTCTGACAAATTTCCAGCAGCGGCGGTTGCCCGGTATGTCCGCAGGCGAGCACCCCGGCATGGCGGTAAAAACCGCGCTTTTGCAGGGATAGCGCCTGTCCCTCGACATGTTGCGTGTATTCAAACAGCTGTTGTGAACGACGATAATCGCCTTTGTCAAAATACGCCCAGGCCAGCGTATTGATAGTATCGCTAACGTCTGTCTCAGAATAACGCTCACTCAATGTATCAAGCGCAGTCCACTGACCCGCGCGTGCGAGTTCAACAGCCTGTGCGTTCACTGCACGGCGCTTTGCTTCGTTCAGCGAAACCTCAGGGCTTATCTGCGTTGCTGCATCGAAATGCCGTAACGCTGTCCCGGGCTGGTTTCGTTCCAGCGCCACCCAGCCCATCAGTTCATGATGGCGGGCGTCGCCAAGCGTAAAAGCCAGAGACGATGCGCGCGCAAACTCGGTGTCGGGAAGCTGCTGACGTTGCGCGCTGGTGAGAACCGCGATGTAGCCAAAAACGGCGTCTTTTCCGGGTTTGGCCGGTGCTTGTTCGCGCGGTGCAGGTTCAGCGACGACCGGATTATTCAACGCGTCGAGCGCCGCACGCAGGTCAGGCGCCGGCTGCCATAGCGGGTAACGCGTTGTCAGTCGTTTAAATTCAGCATTTGCGAGCGCTTTCTGGCCTTGCTGGATGTGAAACCAGACCCCCGTGGTATCGGGCCTTTCTGTATCCTCTGCCGGGACCGCCGGCTGAGGTCCGGTATATTCTGTCGCTACCTGCGCTGACACAGTCACAGACAAACCTGCGCCAAGTACAAGCAGTGCCAGCGAGGATATCCCCGACTTATTCATTGCGATGACTCCGAAACGGCAAGCATGGAAAACAGCACCAGACTGGCTGAGTAGTAATCCAGTTTTCTGTTAAGCGGCACAAAGTCAGCCGGTTGCTCCTGCAAAATAGCCGACACAGCATGTTCAATCGCCTGCATACCGACGGTATAGCTGTAGTCAGCGGGCGCACCTGTGGCCAGGTTATAAGTCGCCGGCACCTGCGGCTGTTGCCACCATCTGAGAAACGGCCGCAGCAGGTCGCGATCGGTTTCGCCCGCCCACACCAGATGCAGCGGGATTCGGCATGCATTGAATCCGTATTCCTGCGACAGGGTATTGGTCAGCGTCAGGCTGTTCTCCTGCCACCTTACCCAGTCAGGTGGCAGATCATAATCGGAAAACCTGGCTTCACGAAGCAGCGTCAGCCCGGTGTTGTAAACGTTTTGCCATAATGTAGCGGACCCGGCCTGCTCAAATGCCCGCAGAGCAGGAAAAATCCAGTACGACAGGTTAAGCTGCAGGTTCGCATCACCCTGCACAAACCCGGCGGCGGCTGGCAGAAGCAGTGCAGCCTGCTGATGCTTTACAATCACATGCGATTCCAGCGCCTGAATGATTGCTTTTGCGGCCTGACGGTATGCGGGGACATCCCAACGCCCAGCCGCCTTTAGCAGGGCCCAGGCAATCAGCATATCGCCGTCGCTGGCATTGTTTGGATCGCTGACACATAAGCGATCGCGGGTCTCACAGGGTGTGTACTGCCAGTGAAACAGGTTGTCATCCCGCTGCAGTGTGGACTGTGTCCACTGCCATAACTGACTGAACGTTTGCTGGTCATCTGCAGCCACCGCAAACAGCAACGCATAGCCCTGACCTTCCGAATGAGAGACATCCTGATTGCCGGTATCAACGATCCGGCCATCCTCATAAAACAAGGCAAGATAACGCTGCCAGGCGAGTTCAAATGCAGAGCGCTCCGGCTGAACGGAACAGCTGCTAAGCAGTACGGCCAGACACAGTGCCCAGCCGCGTAACACCCAAACTACCATGATTGTCTGACTTTCTTATTCCGGCGTCGTAAAAGAAGGTAAGCAACGACGCTAACCACTAAGACGATCAGCAGAAAACCGCCAAGCCAGTACCAGGGGTTATTAGACAGCCATGCCCGTACTTCAAGAGCAACACTACCGGCCTGACCGACTTCAAACTTGTCACTGACCTGCATCACCAGTTCGGGCTCTTTTTGTTGACGCCAGACAAAAAAGTCCCCGGTCAGTTGGCCCCATAATTCCAGACTGACCAGATCCTGTATACGCTGCTGCATCACGTCAGCCGACTGTGCGGCTATCATTACAAGCAGTGACGAGCTGTCAGCGGCCTTATTTTCCTCTGCCACCAGCACGCCCAAATCACCCAGCGCATTTTCCTGAACAGTTTCCCCGTTCACTCGCAGTGGCGTATGTGCTTTCTCTGTCATAAACGCCCTGACACGATTATGCAGCATATTTTGCAGCCGGTAAGGCCAGCGTTTGGTTTTTTCTATCGCACTGGGCAGTTTTGACTGGTTAATCGCAGCCAGTGACTCCGGTGACCCAAGCACAATGGCATGCCCCCCTGACAGCGTATCAACACCGGTTGTGACAGTAAGTGACGGCAGTGGCAGCGAAATGCTTTGCGCCATTTTCCCGGCCAGTGTCAGCGCACTGCTGTACATCCCTGGGTCGGTCACAATAATGGACGACGCTTCAGGCTGTGAAAACGGATAGGCAGTCTCGGCAAACAGCGCAAGATCGGGTTGTACCGCGACACCTCCTGCCGGCGGCAATTCAATAGAGGAAGAACTGTAGAGCTGGAACACCATATGCGACCCCGGGATATCGGCACATGGCATGCCCGCGAGCGGTGCACGCATGGTCACATTAAGGTCAATGTTATTCACCCCGCCTTTGAAATACCGGGCCGGCACATTCAGTTGATAATGTCTGAATGACGCGCCGTTTTCCTCATTCAGGTTCAGGCCGTGGATCAGCTCATCGTTAACCGCAATGTTCATGGCCGAGCCTGGTCCGAAGCCCGCACCATAGGCGAAGTCGAGCAACAATGTCACGGTTGCGCTTTCAGGCACATAGAAATCTGCTGGCAGGCGGAGAGAAATACGCTTGCTGAAGGCATTCGCACCCCGGAACTGCTCGCCCGATACGCCCAGTTCGCTGAACGTATACGTCGAATCAGCGGCAGCGATATCGGCCTGCATTAAGGCTGCTGACGTCAGCGATGGCGGGGTGATTATCCTCGCCTGGTTGTCACGGTTTAACGCGTCGTCCATTACCGCAAGCGTGTTCGCAGCCTCTCTCACCTGTTCATGCGACAGTCCTGAAACAATCAGACGATGGGTTGCGCCAACAACCGTTTTATCATCCACGACGATGGCAGGCGTTGCCTCGATGGCCAGAAACGGACCATTGATAGCCTCACGTGTCCGGTCAGTCAAATACGGACTCAACTCGTCCTGAGTACCCACCAGCACGTGAATGCGATCCCGACCAGAAGCACCGTACCAGGCTGTATTCCGAAGTTGCTGTTGTTGTGCGTCAGTCCAGGCGTCATCGGTCAGCACAGCAGCTGACGACGCCGGAGGCAGTGTTTTGTGTTGTAGTGTTAAAGGCTGATACTGGTTACGCAGTGCCAGTGCCTGCGCGACCATCGGCAGGGTTTGTTCTGACAACAGACTGTTTTCCAGACCCACGGTATACAGCGCGACCTGTCGTTGGCCACCTACCCCCGGGCTGAAGAAGCCAGACAACGACGCCAGCGTCGGGGCTTCGTCTGACAATGCTGTGGTCATCGTGAGCGTTGACTTATACAGATCAAGTTCCGACCATAACTCGGGCACCCGACTGTTCACGCACTGGTTAGAATGATGCTGACTCACGGCAAAGGTCAGTGAGTTAAAGCCACTGCGCCATAATGAGGTGGGTATAGTGACATCTGAGATGAGACTAGGATTGTTCGGATCGTACGCAATTTGTGCAATGGTGGCATTATTGAAACGGACATTCAGAATTGAGCGGTCCTCCATCAGGGCAATAGAGTTCGCTGCGAATATTTTCAGTGTCGCCTCCGTCACCCGGTACGTGCTGGCCAGCGGTATTTGTACGGTTCTTTCATCGTAAAGTCCCTGCAGCCGAACCGGGCTCTCCCCGGCATAAAAATCGGTCAGCCTGAAGCGGTGCTGCTCCGTCGCACTCACCCCTGCAAATGGCTGTGCAAGCACAATCATAAACAGTAATGTTATTATTTTTCTACAGGCTTTCATTTGCACTTTTCCTACGTTTAAAAAAGGTATTCCAGAGTTTGTTTATCAGCAGATAGCTATGGGTCAGTGCGGGTTTTACGCCCACGCTGAACAGATGTTTAACGCCAAACCAGTATGAGATGGCCCGGGTACGGCGGCGCTGAAACGATGTCCAGCGACGACTGTCACATAACGTAAACGCAATCACCTCATTTTTCTCTTCGTCATCGGCGGGCGTAAACATCAGTCGGAAGGTCATGTCTCGCTTATTCACATGCATAACTTTCGCGGACAGCTCAACATTACGCTTGAGTGCTTCGGCCCAGCCCACCAGCCTGACTTCATCGGGCACGTCATACAGGGTTTTCAATACCTTGAGCTTTGCCCCCTGAACCGACAGGTCTATCAGTTCTCCATGCCAGAACTGGTCGTCCTCAGCCACCAGCGTCACCGCGTCTGACGCCGGCAGACGAGAGTGCGTGCGGGTTTGGCGTCGCTCTACCATGACATTCATGACGCACAGCATAAGTAACAGGTTAAAAATATTCCAGAGCAGAACAACGACGGTCAGCTCACGGGTCAGTGATTCGGTAACCAGTTTGTAGATACCGGCCCCGGTTGCCACTACCAGTAACCCGGTCAGCCAGTAAAATACCGTCGACATGGGCGATATAAACGTGTGTTCCAGGCTTTTTCCTTTCGGCGTAACCACAAACGACGGCGCACGCGGTGACATGAACACCTTGACCAGCGCATTGAGCGTAAAGGTACACTGCAACAATTCATAAATTTCAGAGACCAGTGGCCAGCGGGTTCGGCCAAACAGCATGGTTGACAACATGTAGGTCGCAATAACGTGTGGCAGCGTATAGGCCAGAATTTCAAGCAGCGAGGCATGGTAAACCTGAAGACCAAATACCAGATACGCGAGCGGCATCAGCAGAAACACGATGCGGGCAAACGGAAACAGCCAGAACATGATTGAGCTCATATAGCCAACACGCTGATACCAGCTAAGACCTGCTGCCTTGTAGGGCTTTTTCAGTAACAGGATTTGGGTCATGCCCTGGGCCCAGCGCATACGCTGGGTAATAAATGCATCAAACGTTTCAGGTGCCAGGCCACTGACCATAGGGCGATCGACGTAAACCGATTCATAACCCAGCTTATGCAGATCCAGTGCGGTTTCGGCATCCTCGGTAATCGAGTCTCCCGAAATCCCCCCGACCTTCTCAAGATGGGCGCGACGCATCAGCGCTGCCGAACCGCAAAAAAACGAGCTGGACCAGTAATCCAGCCCCTTCTGGATGGTGCCGTAAAACATGTCATTTTCTGACGGCATTCGGGTAAATGCGGAAAAGAAGTTACGCTCTACCGGATCCGGGTTTGCCATAAAGTGCGGCGTCTGAACCAGAAAAACATTGTCATTTTTGAGCATCCACGGCACGGTTCGACTCAGAAAGTCAGACGTAGGGACATGGTCAGCATCAAGAATTACCACCAGCTCACCATGGGTGTTCTGGAAAGCACTGTTCACATTACCGGCTTTTGCATGCTCGTTTCTGGCACGTGTATGGTAAACCGCCCCAAGCCGTTCACAGAGTGCCTGAAGGTCTGCACGACGTTGCCTGGCGGCCTCGGCGGCCGCCACATTTGACTGATTGATTTTCTGATCGGTACCACCATCATCCAGCAAATGAACAATCATCTTTTCCGGTGGATAATCCATCAGCCTGGCCGCACGTATCGTGGTCTCAAGGATCTCTTCATCTTCGTTGTAGCTGGGGATCATGATATCGACCGTAGGCAGTGACGCGGGATCGATATTATCCAGGGTCAGCTGAGGTCGGGTCAGCGGGAAGATATTCACTATACAGCCGAGGACATGGGTGAGACCGGCGTACAGTTCAGCAAGAAACAATAGCCAGACGGCAATCATCGACGCCCAGTCGGCTGAGGTCAGCGTATACATGCCTCGCCACAAAAGATAACGGATGCTTAGTGCCAGCCCCAGCATCAGTGCCAGCACACGGAAGAAACTACGGTAGCGGCTCATTGAGCCCGCTTCATTACTGCACAAACTGATAAGAGCAAGAATGAGGATAGCAGCAAACAACTGGCCGAGCGCATCGACAGGCGCGGCAAGGATCAGACCAAGCAACACGCTGCTGCCCAGCAAAAGCCCTGAAAGGCTAAGAAATGAAGATGTTTTTACACCGTGTTCTGATGTATCAGGTTGTTGTCCCAACTTGGTGATCCATGAAGATCACTTTAGCTACATCCCTATAACTGGCCCTGTCTATCAGGGTCACGCCGTCGTCATTTATCTCGAGTTCGTGACTGCTTTCATAAAACAGCCTGGAGATTGCGTCGCGATGAGACTGACTTTCCGCTCTGACAATCGAAAACAGAATAAATCCAAATAATCCGGTCACCAGCAAGACGGCCATAGCTACCAGCGTCGCCTCGCTCAGTGTGGGAGCAACGTAAAGTGAAAAAGCTAACGTTAACGCAGGCACCAATATAGCGATGCTACTTAGCTTGCGCAAGCGATTCGCCCAGAGCAGACGGCTTTCCGCCGACAAATATGCAGCCATGCGCTGCAACCATCTTTCCTGAGAAACACTCGTATCTAAAACGACAAGCGCAGTCTTGCGTCTCTCGACACGTTCCTCAGTGTGTGGATTTGCCAGCAATAATTGTTGTTTGTGGATCTCAGACGACCACATCCCACAACGACTCCCAAAATACGAACTACTCAGGAGTATAAAAAACCGCCACTTCCTTGTAAGTCAGGGCTTTTATACCTACAGATATAACGTTATACCTTTTAACGTTTTCAGACAATTAGTCTTTAGACTGACCCTGCAGGGCGGCTTCCCGCGCAGAGCGGCGACGCTCTGTCAGTAACTTGGTGATAATGCTGAACAGGTTACTGACATTGAACACGGTGCCGAAAATACTGCCAACGGAAATCGCGTACATCAGTCCAAGTACTTCCGCCAGCAAAAACCACTGACGCAGCTTCATCGCGTCACGCAGCATAATAGAGCCGACCGTAAAAATCAGTGAGGATGCGTAGGCAACAATAATCATGGCGTCATGCTGAAGTACGAACCATTCATACAGGAAAAAGCCGATATTAGCGGCAACAAACAGCGCCAGAATGCGCTTGCCACGGAAACGTAACGCCACGATATTGCGGATGCTGGCCAGGATTGTGCCAATCCCTGCAGCCATCGCGCCCAGCATAAAGAAATGAATGCTGACGCTTAACAATGCAAATGCAGAGACCACCAGGTACCGCTCGACACGGTTTTGCCGGTAACCGATGAAATTAAGTACGACCGCAAGTGCGCCAAACGCTTCTGCCAGCATGTCCATAGTAGCGATTACTTCTCCCGCCTGAGTAAAATACCAACCTCTGTTTTACCGCCATCAAATCAGGGTGAGCAGAGGGCTGCGGATCATACTGCGAGTAGCAACGTTTAGCCAGTAACAATCATGATTAAAAGTTCAGGTAAAAGGGCTGACAAAGCTGCCTGAACGCTGCACTGTACTGGCCATCCAAATCGCGGACAAAAAGTGAATGCTCACTTACATCAGATGCGTTATGAGAAAAATGGAAGACCGTTACATACGGTACGCAGTCTGCACGGTGAGACACCGACAGGGATGATGACAATGCCAGCCCGTTCGCACCGGCCGCTTCAATGATATGTTGCCGGCTATCAGTCGGATACAGGCACACCAGTTCGCCGTCACGGGTAAGCGCCTGACGGGCAAACGCAAACAGCGCAGAGGGTGACAGCCCCGCTTGCTGGCGTGCAGTATGACGCGCTGGTGATTGTTGCTCGTACGCCCGGGTGGCTTTCGCACTGTGCGTGAAATACGGCGGATTGGACACAATCAGCGAATATGGCTTTGTATACTGAAAGTCCTGAACAGCGCCGGGTATAATGCTTATCTTTTCCGGCCACGGCGACTGCCTGACATTTTCGGTAGCCTGCCTGGCCGCATCGACGTCAATTTCTACCGCATCAATGTGTGCGGTGAGAGCGCTTCGCTGCGCCAGCATCAACGCGAGCAGGCCGCATCCGGTTCCCACATCCAGCATACGCTGATGGCCATCGGTCTGCACCCAACTGCCAAGGATCAGACTGTCCGTGCCCACTTTCATAGCACAGCGGTCATCATTCACCACAAATTGCTTACAACGAAACATGCCAGGTCAGACAAACCGCTGGAGCGAGATCATTTTTGCCGCCACGTCTTCAGCGCGGACGGGCCGGTATTTACTCAGGGCTCCCACCATCAGCCTCTTGAACAACGGCGCCAGTCGCTGCCCCCATTGCTCAAGCGGACGACGTTCGTCGCGCTCACCCAACAACAGCGACGGTCGTACTGCTGAGGCATAGTCGAGCTGAGGCATACGCATAATGGCATTTTCCAGCTCGCCTTTGACGCGCAGGTAATAGTTACTGCTTTTCGCATCGGCACCCACTGAAGAAATCCAGACAAAGCTATCACAACGCTGGGCACGGGTGAGCTGTGCGGCAACGTGAATGTATTCAAAGTCGACCCGGCGAAATGCGGCCTTTGACCCGGCTTTTTTCATGGTGGTGCCGAGACAGCAATACACATGATTTACACTGAAGTAACCCTGATAGTCCTGCAGCGCGTCGAAGTCTATGACCACCGGAGCCAGCTTATTATGTGGATCCTGAAATAATCCGGCCGGTAAGGGCTTGCGTATCAGCACCGTGACATTACTGTAACGGTGATCATTGAGTAATTGTTGTACCAGACGTCGTCCGACCAGACCGGTTGCGCCAAGTACCAGCGCTGATTTAAGACTGCTCAACTTGTATCATCCTGTGTAATCTCTACAATCAGACCCACGTTATTAACGCAAAGAAAAAATCAATGAAGAAAATCCTGCTACTCGGAGCCCTTATGCTCAATACAGCCAGTCAGGCCGAATCGCTCAATATTGAACGTATTTTCGCTTCTCCGTCATTAGATGGCAATGCGCCACGCTCACTTGCAGTGTCACCTGACGGTGAACGTGTGACCTTTCTGAAGGGGAAAGACACCGATTACGAACAGCTCGACCTGTGGGAATACCACATCGGTAGCGGCGAAACCCGTATGCTGTTTGATTCTGCCAAGCTCACCGACGGCAAAGAGGAATTGTCTGACGAAGAGAAAGCCCGCCGTGAACGCATGCGTCTGTCGGGAACCGGGATTGTCAGCTACCAATGGTCTGACGATGGTAAAGCGTTACTGTTCCCACTTGGCGGTGACGTCTTCTACTACCGTTTAGGCGACAAGAACGCGCAGCAATTACTCAACACGGATGCCTTCGAAACAGATATTAAGCTGTCACCAAAGGGCAATTACATTTCCTTCATTCGCGATCAGAACCTGTTTATCAAGCATATTGCGTCTGGCGAAGAACGGGCTGTCACTACTGAAGGTGGCGGCACGATAAAATTCGGGATGGCGGAGTTTGTTGCCCAGGAAGAAATGGGGCGGATGACCGGTTACTGGTGGTCACCGGACGAGTCCCACATTGCGTTTACCCGTGTGGATGAGGCACCGGTGGAGGTGATCACGCGCAGTGAAATTTATGCTGATGACATCAAAACCATTACCCAGCGCTATCCTAAGGCAGGCACGCCTAATGTCACCGTTAGCCTGGCGGTACAATCGCTGCTGACAAACGAGCGCACCTGGGTAGATCTCGGTGACGACAAGGACATTTATCTGGCCCGTGGCAACTGGATGCCAGACAGCAAGACTTTTACCTACCAGTGGCAAACACGCAATCAACAAACCCTTGAATTGCGCGCCTTTCACGTTCCCACAGAGCAACAGACCGTGTTGCTCAGAGAAGTCAGTCCGACCTGGGTCAACCTGCATGACGACCTCCACTTTCTGAATAAAGCATCACAGTTTATCTGGGCATCAGAACGTGATGGCTTTAAACACCTTTATTTGTTTAACAATGACGGTTCGCTGGTGCAGCAACTGACCAAAGGTAAATGGGTGGTTGATAATCTGGAAGCTGTCGATGAAGATGCCGGCGTCATTTATTTCTCCGGACGAAAAGACACCGCACTGGAAAGTCATCTCTATCGCGTCGCATTGTCCGGCGGGGAAATCACCCGCATTACACAGCGTGATGGTTTCCATGACATCGCGTTCAGTGACGACGCCTCCATTTACATTGATCGCTTCTCAACCGTGAATACGCCTTATCAGGTTAGCCTGCATAATGCCAAAGGCGAGCAGCTGACCTGGCTGGAAGAAAACAAGGTTGACGCCACACACCCACTCTACCCGTATATGGACAGCTGGACACAACCAGAGTTTGGCGAAATTGAAACGGCTGACGGTGCCACACTGATTTACCGGCTTTATAAACCACAGAATCTGAATAAAAAGCATCCGGTTATCGTTTACCTTTACGGTGGCCCTCACGCCCAGGTTGTCACTAACAGCTGGGGTGGAAACCGCGGCCTGCTGATGCAGCACTGGGTTGATCAGGGCTATGTGGTATTCTCGCTGGATAACCGTGGTTCAAATTACCGCGGTAAGGCGTTTGAAGATCCTATTTACAAGCAGATGGGCAGTATAGAGGTGGATGACCAGGTTGCCGGCGTTAAATTCCTGCGTACGCTGCCTTATGTTGACCCTGAGCGCATTGGTGTGCACGGCCATAGCTACGGTGGTTACATGACACTGATGACCATGTTCAAAGCGGGGGATTACTTCAAGGCGGGCGTGTCGGGTGCGCCGGTCACTGACTGGCGTCTGTATGACACCCATTACACCGAGCGTTACATGGGTAACCCGGTCACCGATGATGCCGCCTATACTGCGTCATCGGTGTTCCCGTATGCGAAGGATCTGAAAGGGTCGTTGCTGATTTACCACGGCATGGCCGATGATAACGTGCTGTTTACTCACAGCACTATGCTGTACAAACACCTGCAGGATCTGGCGATTCCTTTTGAAACCATGGACTACCCGGGTAAAAAACACAGCATCCGCGGCAAACAAACCGGGATCCACTTATATAAAACTATCACCAACTTTTTTAAAAGGAACCTAAACCCTTGATTTAAAAAAGTTTACATAGCACAAAGGGCATAACCGACAGGTTATGCCCTTTTTTATTTCCATCATTAAAAATGATATTTTTGACGACGAAATGATTGTTTCTTGCGATTAGCTGCGCTAGGTTAATGTGTACTGAGCACAAATTGCTCATGAATAAGAAGAAAAAAGGAAGAAAAATAACACATAGGGAGTGTGGTATTACAACAAGTACAAATGAAGAGAAGTAGTATGAAAAAAGTATTCACGCCCACCCTAATCGCGGCCGCCCTGGCCATGGGTGCAGGAAACGCACAGGCAGAAGATTCCCGATACATCATTCAGGTAGATAACGCAGGTAAAGGCATCGTGAAAGCGCTGGCAAAACAGTCAGGTGCACAGATTCACGTTGATGCCGACGGCTTTATTGCGGCAACGTTTGCCGGTAAGTCACTGGAGCAGGTGAAAGGTCTGCTGAATAATCCCCATGTAAAACTGGTCGAGGCGGATCAGAAACGTTACCCGATGGCACTGTATAACGACGACGCGGGTAACCCTGAAACCATGCAGATCACCCCGTATGCGGTATACCAGGCACAGGCAGATCAGGTCACGTTCGACCCCAATGCAGGCATGAAAGTCTGTGTTATCGATTCAGGTCTGGATGCGACTAACCCTGACTTTGAATGGTCAAAGATCACGGGGGATAACGATCCGGGCACCGGTAACTGGTTTGATAACGGTGGCCCTCACGGCACGCACGTAGCAGGTACCATTGGCGCAGCTGACAACAGTTATGGCGTTGTGGGCATGGCACCGGGTGTCGATATGCACATTATCAAGGTATTTAACGCCGCGGGCTGGGGCTACTCGTCAGATCTTGCCCAGGCTGCGCAGCTGTGTTCACAGGCCGGCGCCAATATTATCAATATGAGTCTTGGCGGCGGCGGTGCAAACAGCACCGAAGAGAATGCGTTTGACGCGTTTGTCGCCAGCGGCGGTTTTGTCGTAGCGGCAGCCGGTAACGATGGCAACAGCGTGCGCTCTTACCCTGCCGGCTATTCGTCAGTCATGATGATTGGCGCAAACGACGCAGACGACAACATTGCCGATTTCTCTCAGTATCCTTCATGCACCAGCGGTCGTGGCCGCAACGTGACATCAGATGAAACGATCTGTGTGGAAGTGACTGCGGGCGGCGTCGATACACTGTCAACCTATCCGGCAGGTGGTGCCTCATTGGCAACGCTGGCGGCTGACGGTCAGGGTGTGGCGTCTTCTGCCATGGAAAATACCGGCAGTGCCTCAGCAGCTACCTATTTCATGGGACTGGGTGATGCCGTTGACACCGGCGCTGCTGGTAAAATCTGTGTGATCGACCGCGGCAGCGTCTCGTTTTACGACAAGGTGAATAACTGTGAGAACTCCGGCGGTGTTGGCGCGGTTATTATCAATAACGAAGCGGGCATGCTGTATGGCACGCTGGGCACCACCAACGACACGTCTATCCCTGCGGTCGGCGCAGCACTGGAAGACCGTGCCACCCTGCTGAGCGCGGCAACAATCGACATCAGCATTGGTGCCAGCGACTATGGGTACATGAGCGGAACTTCCATGGCAACACCGGCGGTGGCAGGTGTTGCGGCACTGGTTTGGTCTAATCATCCAACCTGTACCGGCAGTGAGATCCGTGAAGCGCTGAAAGCGACGGCACGTGACGCCGGCGCACCAGGAAAAGACGACTTCTTTGGTTACGGTATTGTGCAGGCAGCTGACGCAAGCGCCTACCTGACCACCAACGGGTGTGAAGGTGGCAACGGCGGTGGCGGCGGCACCGATCCAGGCCCGGGTGGTGATCTGTCACTGTCTGCCGTTGGTTACAAAAACAAAGGCACACAAGTGGTTGACCTGACCTGGTCAGGCGCAACCGGTGCGAGTGTTGATGTGTACCGCAACGGCGGCGTTATCACTACCACGGCCAATGATGGCGCCTATACCGATAACCTGAATGTAAAAGGTGGCGGTGTGTACGACTATCAGATCTGTGAAGCCGGCACCACAACCTGTTCAGCAACCGTGACGGTCGTGTTCTAACGTCCTCACGCTGTTAACAGGCTAAAGCGCGGCACTTGCCGCGCTTTTTTATGCGCGGTTCCAATTGACAAGCTTTACGTAAATCGTAAAGGTAGGCATTCCAATTTGTCCGCTAACAGGAACTGTGTTTTACATGCCGAACCAATCTACGCCCAGTCTGCCCACATTTACTGATGTCGCAGAGGCAGCAAGACGTATTGCACCGTTGATTAAAAAGACGCCACTCATTGAGTCTTCCCTCCTGAACCAATGGTTTGGTCACCGTATCGTGTTTAAAGCAGAGTGTTTTCAGACGACCGGCGCATTCAAGTTACGTGGCGCCACCAATGTTCTGGCTCAGCTACATGAACAGGACATGCTGCCTGACCGTGTCGTGGCGAACAGTTCCGGCAACCATGCGCAGGCCGTGGCCTGCGCCGCCAGCCGGTTCTCATTACCGGTGACGATTTACGCAGGCAATACTATCTCGCCGATAAAAGCGGCCGCCACGCGCGCCTATGGTGCTGAACTTAAATTGTTCGCCACCCGTAATGAGGCCGACGACGCAGTTCGGGAAGCGGCCCGGGAGCCAGGCACATTATGGATCCCCCCCTACAATCATCCGGCAATCATCGCCGGGCAGGGAACGGCCGCACTCGAAGCACTCGAAGAGCTTGGCAGCGCAGACGCTGTGTTCGCCCCGTGTGGCGGTGGCGGGCTGCTGAGTGGCACCCTGCTGGCGACCCGTGAGCTTTGCCCTGATGCCAGTGTCATTGGCGCCGAACCGCACGCTGCAAATGACGCAGCCCAATCTCTGCAGCGTGGCGAAATTGTGCGTTTGTCGTCACCACCAAAAACACTGGCAGATGGTGCTGCCACACCCAGCGTAGGCGAGTTTACGTTTCCGTTTTTACAACAACTTGATGACTTCTACGAGGTTGATGAGCAGCAAATTTGTTACTGGACGCAGTGGCTTCATCATCTGACAAAATTGCATATTGAGCCGACCTGCGCGATGACAATGGCTGCGGTGGCGGCCTGGGCGGTCAACACGCCCCCGGGCAAAACGGCACTGGTGATTTTATCTGGCGGTAATATCAGTGCAGCCAGTATGCAGGCGCTGTGGGAACAGGATTATCTGTCGCAGCCTCCAATAATTGCAGAACAGGGGATACAGGAATGACAATCAAAAAATGGCTGACACTGACCGCACTGTGTATTATCAGCGCAGGCACGCTCGCACAAACGCTGGTTCATAATGTCACCGGCTATACCATGGATAACGATGGAAAACTCGTTACGTTCTCTTCACTACTGATCGACGACGGCAGAGTTATTGCGCTGAACCCGGATAAGAATACCACGGCCACGACCACCATAGACGGAAAAGGCCGCATCATGCTGCCGGGCCTGATTGATGCGCACGGCCACTTACTGGGTCTTGGCGCTAACCTGCTTGAAGTGAATCTGCGTGAGGCGCAAAGCGCGCGCGCGGCGGCAGACGAGGTCGCAGCCTACGCGCTGGGCCATCGTGATCAGCCCTGGGTGATTGGCCGCGGCTGGAATCAGGAACTGTGGCCGGATCGCGCCTTCCCTACCGCTGCCACCCTGGATGAAAAGGTGTCTGATCGCCCGGTCTGGCTGACGCGGGTAGACGGCCATGCAGGCTGGGCGAACACCAAGGCACTGGAAATTGCCGGAATCACGGCGGATACTCCCGATCCGACTGGTGGCCAGATCCTGCGTGATGCCGATGGCAACCCTACCGGGGTGTTGATTGACAATGCCACGGCGCTGGTTGAGCGCCATATTCCTCAGGAATCCAGCGCGCAGTTAAAAGCAAGGCTGGATGCCGCCGGTCAGCATCTGCTGGCGAATGGCATTACCGCCATGCATGATGCCGGCATCAGCCATGCCGTTTACGACTTTTATATGGCGCAGACGCTGACAGGTGACATGCCGATCAGGGTATATGCCATGCTGAGCGCCACAGATCCTACGCTGGATGCCATGCTGGATAACGGCATCATTCGCAGTAATGACGATTTTCTGTATATTCGCTCGGTGAAAGCCTATGGCGACGGTGCGCTCGGCAGCCGCGGTGCGGCGCTGCTGGCGCCCTATTCTGACGCTCCCTCACAGCACGGTTTGCTGCTTACCCAGCCAGAAGACATGGACGCGCTGTTTACCAACGTACTCAGTCAGGGCTTCCAGCTTAATTACCATGCGATTGGCGACAAAGCCAACCGGCTGGCACTGGATGCGTTTGAACGAGCATTTAAACACACTGACGGTCAGTCGCTTCGTAATCGTATTGAACATGCGCAGGTCATTGCGCCTGACGACCTGATGCGTTTTTCCTCCCTGAAGGTATTGCCTTCCATGCAGCCGACCCACGCCACCAGCGACATGAACATGGCAGAAGATCGCTTGGGCAGTCGCCGTATCAAAGGTGCCTATGCGTGGAAAACCCTGCTTGAGTCAGGCATTCCCCTGCCGCTGGGCTCTGATTTCCCGGTTGAGCTGGCCAATCCTTTCTATGGCTTGCACGCTGCAGTGACCCGCCAGGACAGAAATAATCAGCCGGTTGAAGGCTGGTATCCTCATGAGGCGCTGACTATTGAACAAGCGTTTAAAGGGTTTACCCTTGATGCCGCTTACGCGGCCCACATGGAAGACTCTCTGGGAGGCCTGACACCAGGCAAGTGGGCAGACTTTATTATGGTTGACCGTGACATCTTTACCATCCCGGCTCAGGACCTCTGGAAAACCAGGGTACTGGCGACGTACGTTGCCGGTAACAAGGTCTTTGAGGCCAGATAACCTATGGTCTCACTGCGTCAGGGCATCGGGCTGATTGCCGCCTCGTTTCTGGTACTTAACGGGCTCATTGGTGCCGGTATATTTGCACTCCCGGCACGAATGGCAGCCCAGGCAGGCGCTTTCAGTCCATGGATTTTTCTTATTTTTGGCGCCCTGATGCTCAGCGTCGTCTGGTGTTTTGGTCAACTGGCGGCACGCTTTGAACAAACCGGCGGTCCGGTTGTTTATGCGCGTGAAAGCTACGGCGACTTTATTGGGTTTCAGACCGGCTGGCTGTACTACCTGGCCCGGGCCACCGCCATTGCGGCTAACATGCATGTCTTGCTGCTGTACGCGGGTTTCCTGCTGCCGGACGTGAATCAGGGAGCCGGCCAGATTGCCGCCATTCTGGTCCTCAGCCTGTTGCTCGTCGGCGTCAACGTCGTGGGTATTCGCCAGGCAGTACGTGCGCTCGATGCTGTCACCGTGATCAAGCTGGTCCCCTTTCTGGTTCTGCTCGGCGTCGGCCTGAGTACCATTGACCTGCCGACCATGCCAGCCAGTATGCCGGAAATGGATCTTATCAGTTCCGGGGCGTTACTGACCCTGTATGCCTTTATTGGCTTTGAAACGGTGGTGGTGACATCGGGTGAAACCAGTCATCCATCCAGAACCATTCCTCGTGCCCTGATGCTGACGGTGATCGCGATTGCGGTATTTTATTTTCTGGTGCAACTGGTTTACTGGCGTGTGCTGGGCAATCAGTCCTCTGACCGTGCGCCGCTGATTGAACTTGCCGATACACTGATGGGGAGCTGGGGTGCCTGGATGATAACCCTGACCGCTGTTTTTTCGGTTGCCGGCAATCTGCTGGCCAACATGATTTCCACGTCGCGGCTTACCTACGCCATGGCGGGGGAACGTAATCTGCCGGGCATTTTCGGGCAACTCAATGAACGTTATGCCACACCGGCATTTTCTATTGTTTTTCTGGGTGTGCTCGCCGCCATCATGGCGCTCACCGGTAGTTTCGTTTATCTGGCCGTTGCCAGCGTGCTGTCACGGCTTGTTGTCTACGCAATTTGTATAGGTGCGCTGATGAGGTTTCAGCGTCAGGATCCCTTCTCATTGATAAGACAGTGGATGATACCGGTGACTGCGCTGCTGGTGTGTGGCTGGGCGCTATTTCAGTCATCACCATCAGAGTGGAAGCTGCTGTTAGCGGAAGGGATAATTGGCACCGTCATATTTTTACTGTGGCGTAGGTATGCTGGCCGGTAACCGGTAGCCGGCCACCGATACGTTGTGGTGGGCAACGCCCACCACCAGGCTATCAGGCTGACGGATAGAGTGTTTTAATCCAACGCTCCTCATTAATGAACGCCCAGCTCCACGACGCCCATTTTGGTTCTAACCCTGTCTCAACGACCTGCTCAACGCTCATGCCTTTCGCCTTCATGGCTTTGACTTCGGCATAGGTGGCTTCGATCATCGCGAGAAAGTCCTGATACGCCGCTTTGTCGCCAAGCGGTCCATGACCGGGAATAATAACCGTATCCTCGTCCACTTTACCCAGCAGCGTTTTCACAGAAGCGATATAGCCGTCCACACTCCCACCTGAACTGAGGTCGATATACGGAAAGCGCTCGTTGAAAAACAGGTCACCGGTATGCAGCACATCCGGCTCCTCGAACCACACCACGCTGTCACCGTCGGTGTGCCCGGTTGGCAGGTGCATCACGTGCAGGGTTTCGTTGTTGAAGTGCAGTTTTATGCCATCCTGATAGGTAACGACCGGCAGACCCGCCTCACTGAAGTTTTCGTCCCCTGCGAGTCGAATACGCACATTTTCATGCGCAAAAATAGTCGCACCTTTGTGCTCATGGAAGAATGCATTTGAGCCTGTGTGATCCCCGTGATAGTGGGTATTGATCACGTAACGTGGTTTATCTGTGCCAAGATCACCTAACGCCGCGGCAATTTTCTCTGCCATGGGCGCATATTGATCATCAATGATGAGGACCCCATCATCACCGGCAGATACGCCAACATTGCCGCCCGCCCCGGTCAGCATATGCACGGCGCCGCGCAGTGCAGTCGATTCAATCTGCACATCTGCAAACCGGTCATCTTCCGCTATTACCGGTACCGACGCTGACAATAATACCGGCAACACCCATCTGGAAATCTGCTTTCGAAACATCGTTTTGACTACCTTCACTGTGAATAACACCAAAAGGTATATGACACCCACGGTCTATCAGATCACTCCGATGACGGTGTTTCTCCAACATACGCGAATCGGGGAACCGCGTGTCCGTCTACGTCGACCATTTCGGTGAACATGGTCAGCGGCCTGACCCACAACGCACGCTCCCCATAGCATGGCCGATAGACAACCAGCCGGCTTTCGTCCTCTGAATGGGTAGCAACCCCAATGACATCGTAATCATTCCCTTTATAGTGCCGGTAGCGCCCCGCTTTGATGTTTTCGCTGCTCATGGTCTTACTTCCTCCAGTGGCAATCGTAATTGTAAATCTGTGGCAGGGGCAGCCAGGCCAATATGCACCCCCACTAACCTTATTCCACGACCGTTTGCTCGCAGCCAGGCTTCTTCCAATAATCTATCAAAGCCTTCCGGGGAGACGGTCACACCGCGGTGCTCAACGGTGGTAAGCTGAAAGTCCGCAAACTTCAGTTTAACGCCCAGTGTTTTTACCGCAATGGTCTTGCCGGTGCGCTTCTCGTGCTGAGTGATGCGGGCGGTTAGCTTTTCAAGTAATACAGGCAGTATGCTCTGACATTCCTCCAGCGTATGGATATCATCACTGAGTGTTCGCTCGACACCGATGGATTTGCGAGTACGACTTACCGACAGTGGCCGGTCATCGACGCCGTGTGCCCGCTCCCACAGCACACTGCCAAACTTTCCGAATTCTTTTTGTATACGTTCAAACGGATAGCGCCTGACATCTTCACAGGTAGCCAGTCCAAGCCGCTGAAGCTTTTGCATGGTTTTCTCACCGACCCCCGGTATTTTCTTGAGGGGCAGCGTTCTCACGAAACTATCCAGCTTATCCGGCGTAATCACGCAAATGCCATCGGGCTTATTCTCGTCGCTGGCGATCTTGGCGACAAATTTACAGGGCGCAACACCGGCAGACGCTGTCAGGCCAAGCTCCTGTTTGATACGTCTGCGAATATCCTGTGCTATCAGTGTGGCACTGCCGCCAAACAGCGTCGTGTTTGTGACATCAAGGTACGCTTCGTCCAGTGAAAGCGGCTCTATCAAATCGGTGTAATCTTCAAAAATCGCCCGTATCTTTCGCGATTCTGCGGCATACAATTCCATTCGTCCCTTAACCAGCTTCAGGTCGGGACACAAGCGCAGGGCATAGGCAGTTGCCATGGCCGAACGCACGCCATATTTGCGGGCTGGATAGTTACAGGTAGAGATAACGCCCCGGCGGTCGGCGCTACCGCCAATGGCAATAGGGATATTCGTGAGCGACGGATCTTCACGCATTTCTACTGCGGCATAAAAGCAATCCATATCAATATGGATAATTTTACGCATTTTGCCCCCTACCACTGTATATCTATACAGAATTATACGGTGTCTGACTGCAACAGACCAGTGTCGGGACGGGCGCGCTGTGTCAGGTTATCAGCGACAATAAAAAAACCGGGCTGGATGCCCGGTTTTCACTGAATCAGAGGATTTGGTTTTCCTGCCATTCTTTAAGCTTTTTCTCTCTGGCCTCTGCTTTTTCCATCCGCGCTTTTTTACGGTCGCACGGCTCAGGGCAATCACAGGCTTTCTCAATACCGAGCGCGCCAAGACCACCGCAGCTTCCCGAGATAGACTTGCGCTGTAATAAATAGCCAATCGCCATGGCGACTACCATCACCAGGAAAAAGGCAAACGCAAGAAGAAATGTAGACATGAGATCACCCCTTAATTGTGAACGTCGACAAGTTTATCAAATTTTGACGACGCATACTCTTCAAATCCATCGTCGGTGCGACGAATAAGAAACACCGCCAGATCTTCTTTCTCAGCCAGTGTTTTGGCCTGCTCCCAGCCCATAACATTAAAGGCAGTTGCCAGGCCATCAGCCGTCATCGATGACGGATGTACCACCGTTACTGACACCAGGTTATGGTTAATCGGTTTGCCCGTTCGCGGATCAATAAGGTGCGAATACCGTACACCATCTTCTTCATAATAATTGCGGTAATCCCCCGAGGTCGCGATTGCATTGGTACCAATTGAGACAATTTTCTGCGCCGCGCGTTCGTTACTGACCGGCTTTTCAATTGCTATCAGCCATGGGTCTCCATCACCCCGCTGACCTTTCACCCGCATCTCGCCACCAATTTCAATCAGATAATTATCAATAGCCAATTGCTCAAACAGTTCAGCGATAGCGTCTACCCCATAGCCCTTAGCAATGGTTGAAAGGTCAACATACAGCATTGGGTGGGCCTTTCTTAATCCATCAGCCGTTACCGCTAACTTATCCAGACCTACATAATCCCGTACTGCAGCGATGGCGTCGTCGCTCGGGATCTTCTCAGGCCGTTTGGTGGGGCCAAACCCCCAGAGATTCACCAGCGGCCCGACGGTTACATCCAGTACGCCGTGGCTCAGTTGCCCTAACCGCAGCGCCTCTTCGACAACCAGTCGCGTTTCTTCTGATACAGCAAAACTGTCGGTATAACGATATTGGTTAAAGCGTGACAGTTCAGAGGTGGTGTCATACGTCGACATCAGTTTGTTGATGTGAGCCAGGCGTTCGTCCACCTTCTGCTGTAATCCGGGAAACTGCTGTTCATCCACCTTCACATATTTGATGTTGTATGTCGTTCCCATGGTTTCGCCATACAGGTGGACAACCGGTAATGGTTTGTCGGCACACCCAGCCAGCACTATCAGCAGCAGTAAAGAAAATAGAATACGCATAAGCGTTGATTTGCTCCGTTGTTTACATAAAAAAGGGGGCTAAAGCCCCCTTTTCATTCAACTTAATGGTTAACCACCGAAGTCGTCCAACATGATGTTGTCGTCTTCAACACCCAGGTCTTTAAGCATGTTAATGACCGCGGCGTTCATCATAGGTGGCCCACACATGTAGAACTCACAGTCCTCAGGTGCAGGGTGATCCTTCAGGTAATTCTCGAGCAGTACCTGGTGAATGAAGCCGGTATAGCCTTCCCAGTTATCTTCCGGTTGTGGATCTGACAGGGCAACATACCAGTTAAAGTTCTCATTCTCGGCAGCCAGTTCGTCAAAATCTTCTACATAGAACATTTCACGCAGTGAACGGGCACCGTACCAGAAACTGATCTTACGCTTGGTCTTAATACGGCGAAGCTGGTCAAAAATGTGTGAACGCATTGGCGCCATACCAGCACCACCACCAACGAACACCATCTCTGCGTCGGTATCTTTTGCAAAGAATTCACCAAACGGACCAGAAATCGTTGCTTTATCCCCTTCCTTAAGGCTCCAGATGTACGAGGACATTTTACCGGCAGGCAGACTCAGGTTATTAGGCGGCGGCGTAGCAATACGCACGTTCAGCATAATAATGCCTTCCTCTTCCGGATAGTTCGCCATTGAGTAAGCACGGATCGTTTCTTCGTCTACCTTTGACTCAATATCAAAGAAGCCGAAACGCTCCCAGTCACCACGGTACTCTTCCGGAATATCAAAGTCTTTGTACTTCACATGGTGTGGCGGCGCCTCAATCTGGATATAACCACCAGCACGGAAAGGCACGCTCTCGCCATTAGGGATTTTCAGCTTCAGTTCTTTGATGAATGTCGCTTTGCTGTCATTGGAAATAACTTCGCAATCCCACTTTTTGATACCGAAGACTTCTTCAGGCAGCTCAATATCCATGTCCTGCTTAACAGCAACCTGACAGGACAGACGGCAGCCTTCACGCGCTTCACGCTTGGTAATGTGGTCCAGTTCCGTTGGTAGGATTTCACCACCACCGGATTTTACGTCAACGCGACACTGACCACATGAACCGCCACCACCACAGGCAGACGATACGAAAATACCCGCGTCGGCCAGCGCGCCAAGCAGTTTACCGCCCGGCGCCGTTTTGATCGCTTTGTCAGGATCGTTATTAATTGTAATGGTTACATCACCACTGGGTACCAGTTTGGACTTGGCAAACATGATGATGAATACCAGCGCCAGTACAATGGCAATGAACATGCCGACGCCAAGAAAAATCTCAATTTGATTCATTTGCTGCTCCCAAGCTTGTTATAGCTGAATACCAGTGAACGACTGGAAGCCCAGCGCCATCAGGCCTGCAATCATGAAGACTGCACCGAGGCCACGAACACCGTCAGGCATATCAGCGTATTTCAGCTTCTCACGAACTGCAGCCAGCAATACAATTGCCAGCGCCCAGCCCAGACCACTACCTACACCGTAAACCAGGCTTTCTGCATAGTTGTATTCACGCTGAACCGCAAACGCAACACCACCGAAGATGGCACAGTTAACGGTAATCAGCGGCAGGAAAATACCCAGCGCGTTATACAGTGCAGGGAAGAACTTATCCAGACTCATTTCCAGGATCTGCACCAGCGCTGCAATAACACCAATGAAAGTCAGGAAGTTCAGGAAGCTCAGGTCTGCATCCGGGAAACCAGCCCATGCTAGCGCGCCCGGCGCAAGAATGTTGACGTAGATGATTTGGTTAACCGGTACTGAAATACCCAGTACAACCACAACCGCTACACCCAGACCCATGGCTGTTTTTACTTTTTTGGACACTGCCAGAAATGTACACATTCCCAGGAACAGTGACAGCGCCATGTTCTCAACGAAGATTGAGCGAACAAATAACGACAAATAATGTTCCACGACGCTTACTCCTTAGGCTCAACTTGCTCAGGACGGATGGTACGGATAAACCAAATCATACCGCCAATTAAGAAGAATGAACTGAACGGCAGGATCAGCAGACCGTTACCCTGATACCAGCCACCATTCTGTACCAGTGGCAGGATTTCGAAACCAAGGATAGTGCCGAACCCAAACAGTTCTTTAATCGTACCAATAACAATCAGGATAAATGAATAACCCAGACCGTTACCGATACCGTCGAGGAAACTCATCAGCGGTGGGCTCTTCATCGCATACGCTTCTGCGCGGCCCATTACGATACAGTTAGTAATAATAAGACCAACAAATACCGACAGCTGTTTCGAAATCTCATACGAGTACGCTTTCAGGATCTGGTCAACGACGATTACCAGTGACGCAATAATGGTCATCTGAATAATAATCCGCACGCTTGACGGGATCTGATTACGAATCAGTGAAATAAATAGGTTAGAGAACGCAACAACGCTGGTCAGCGCCAGTGACATTACCAGGGCTGTTTCCAGCTTGGTGGTAATCGCCAGCGCAGAACAAATACCCAGAACCTGCAGGGCAATAGGGTTGTTGTCCAGAATCGGCCCAAAGAGAGCCTTTTTCATTTCTTTTGTATCTGCCATGAAACTCCCCTTATGAACGCCATGCCTGTTTCTTCAGGAACGGGCCAAAGCCCTGCTCACCTACCCAGTAACGAACGGTGTTTTCTACACCGTTACTGGTCAGGGTCGCACCTGAAAGCGCATCGACAGAGTGTGGATTAGTTGCAGATGCGTTTTTCTTAACACGGATTGCAACATCGCCGTTTTCATACAGCTTTTTACCATCCCACTTCGCCTGCCAGCTTGGGTTTTGCACTTCGCCACCCAGCCCAGGTGTTTCTTTTTGCTGATAGTAAATCAGTTCACGTACTGTCTGACCGTCAGCGTCAACCGCCAGGAAGCCGTACATCAGGTCCCACAGACCGCTGCCATGCACAGGCAGGATCACGCGGCTGACGTCGCCGCTGTCGTCACGTACCAGATAAACACTGGCAACGTTTGGACGACGCTGGAAACCCACGTTACTGTTTTCTACTTTGGTCGACGTTGCTTCGACTTTAGCGGCTTTATACATGTCGTAGTCAGCCGATGGCGCGTCTACAAACTCGCCGGTGTCCAGGTCAACGAAACGCGGTTCAACACGCTCTTCATAAGTAGATTCGACATCTTTTCGGCTCATGCCTGTTTCATACAGACCTGCAGCCGTCAGGATGTTGGTTCTCTCATCCAGTTTTGCATTCGCCTGCTGCAGCGAGCGCAGGCCAACAGCCGCGCCCGATACAACGATAGAACACACCAGACAGACGGCAACAACGATGCCGACGGTTTTCCCTAAAGATTCTTTCTTAGCCGACACGAGCTACCCTCCGCTTAATATTGCTTTGCGCGACAAAATAGTCGAACAGTGGCGCCCACAGGTTGGCAAACAGAATTGCCAGCATAACCCCTTCCGGGAAGGCCGGGTTCAGGACGCGAATCAGAACTGTCATAAACCCGATAAAGATACCGTATGCCCATTTACCCTGGTTGGTAAATGACGCGGATACCGGGTCTGTCGCCATAAAGAACATACCGAATGCCAGACCACCTACAACGAAGTGCCAGTGCGCGGGCATAGCGAACATTGGGTTAGTGTCACTGCCAATCATGTTCAGCAGGGTAGCGAAGAAAGCCACACCGATTGCCACACCGGCAACGATGCGCCAGCTTGCAATCCGCATATACATGATAAACAGACCGCCAATGATGATAGCCAGGGTTGATACTTCACCCGCAGACCCCTGAATGAAACCGTAGAAGCTGTTCATCCACTGGTCCATGTTGTTGTAGTCCAGTGTGCCTGATGCAGCCTGGCTCAGTGACGTTGCACCTGAATAACCGTCCGCAGCCACCCATACGCTGTCACCTGAGATTTGTGCAGGGTAAGCGAAGTACAGGAACGCACGGCCAGACAGTGCAGGGTTCAGGAAGTTACGGCCGGTTCCGCCAAAGACTTCTTTTGCGATAACCACACCGAACGTAATACCCAGAGCAACCTGCCACAGCGGAATAGTTGCTGGCAGCGTCAGGGCAAACAGTACTGAGGTGACAAAGAAACCTTCGTTCACTTCGTGTTTGCGCACAGAGGCAAACAGCACTTCCCAGAAACCGCCTACAACAAAGGTTGTGGCATAAATTGGTAGCCAGAAACAGGCACCATAGAAGAACAGACCCAGCGCACCGGCGCCTTCCAGGTTACCACCCAGGCCCATAAATAATGCGGCCTGCCAGGTGTCAGCAACGCTGCCACCTGCAGCCAGCGCGTCCTGCGCCTGCAGACCAATGTTATACATACCAAAGAACATGGCCGGGAATGTTGCCATCCAGACCATGATCATGATGCGTTTCAGGTCGATGCTGTCACGCACGTGCGTGTTGGCTTTATTGACCTTACCCGGGGTGTAAAAAATGGTCGCCGCTGCTTCATACAGTGCATACCATTTTTCGTACTTACCACCTGGCTCGAAGTTTGGTTCGATTTTCTCTAAATACGCTTTCAAACCCATGACTTAACCCTCTTTCTCGATCGTGGCCAGTGCGCCGCGCAGGATTGGACCGTAGTTGTATTTGCCGGGGCATACGTAAGTACACAACGCCAAATCTTCCTCGTCCAGCTCCAGGCAACCCAGCGCCTGTGCACTGTCGGTGTCACCAGAGATCAAATCACGCAGTAACAGCGTGGGAATGATATCCAGCGGCATAACACGTTCGTAGTTACCAATTGGCACCATAGAGCGCTCAGAGCCATTGGTTGTTGTTGTCATATCGAAACGTTTGCTGCTCAGGTGTCCCAGGTAAGCACGGGTAACCGAATGCTTGTCTGAGCCTGGCGTCAGCCAGCCAAAGAATTTCTTCTCACGGCCTTCTTTCAGAAGCGAAACCTGGGTGTGGAAACGCCCCAGGAAACCATGGACGCCCTGCGCTGTGGTTCCATTCAGCACAGAACCAGAGACCACACGAATGTCGCCATCGGCCATTTCGCCGGCGGTCAGTTCAGCAAGGTCTGCACCGATAACAGTACGTACCAGGCGAGGGTTCTTCGCCGCCGGACCGGCCAGAGAAATAACACGACGGTTATCCAGTTGTCCGGTTGTCAGCAGTGCACCAATCGCCATTACGTCCTGGTAATTGATATGCCAGACGGTCTTCTTATTACCGACTGGATCGAGGTAATGGATATGTGTTCCCGCAAGACCTGCAGGGTGAGGGCCACCAAACTCTTCAACGTCTACAGCCGCATTACCGGTTGCAACAGACGCGCCAGGAGCCTTACACACAAACACTTTACCACCGCTCAGCTGCGTCAGCGCTTTCAGACCATTGACGAAGTCATCTTCACGCTCGGCAATGACCACTGTCGGGTCTGCTGCCAGTGGATTGGTGTCCATTGCAGTAACAAAAATAGAACTGGGAACAGAGTCCAGTGCTGGCGTCTTGCTGAACGGACGCGTACGGAACGCAGTCCACAGCCCGGATGCAACCAGCGTGTTCTGGAGTTGTTCGCGAGGCGCAGTGGCAATGTTATCAGCGCTGATTTTGTCAAACTCAACAGCATCATCACCGTCAACTTTGATCACAACAGACTGAAGGACACGTTTAGCACCCCGGTTTACCTCTACCACTTCACCCGCAGCTGGCGCAGTAAAGTTAACGCCAGGATTCTTTTTGTCTTCAAAAAGAAGCTGACCTTTCTTTACCTTATCGCCGACCTGAACGTGCATGGTAGGGCGCATACCCACATATTCTTCTCCCAGAATGGCAACGCGCGACACAGCAGTTCCTTCAGAGATCTGCTGAGAAGGCGCTCCCTCAATTGGGAGGTCGAGACCTTTCTTGATTTTTATCATATGTAATCGCACTACTCTAATAGAAATACCCTTTTGCATGACCGCAGTTAACCCCTGCTGCCAACATGCAAAAGCGTACTCAGAACAGGTAATAAAACCGTGTTGCTGTACAAACAACTTTTGTTTTTACCACTCTCCGACAACAGACTGTTGTCAGTGTGTAAGATTGCGTTCCCGACCGTAATAATGCGTAACCAGAATTCGGTAGGTTATTGTTATTATTGAAGTTTGAGCATTTCCGACCGCATCAGTTATCACCTGCTGCCGATCCTGCCCCACTTAACTTCGGGATTTTAGCATTAACCTAGGCAGTTATGCCACGTTAATCACAGATAAACCTCAGATTTTCTGAAGCTGTCAATCTGACGTTACGCTTTCAATTAGCCGAGCTTATGTCTTCGCAGAGGGTGTAAAGGGTTGTGAGGGGAGACGTTGACTACAGAGCCCTCTGCCGCAGGGATGCGGCAGCGGAGCGCCCATGGATGGGTTCACCGCGTGTTCTGAGGTCAACGTCTCCCCCCGCGAGCCTTTACCGAAAAGCTTACCAGCTCACCTGAGGATCAACATCTTCGTCGTAATCGACAGTATCAATATCAAAGCCAAACAGTTTCAGGAATTCGTGATGATAGCCAGCGTAATCACTCAGCTCATGGAAGTTGTCCTGGGTCACCTTATCCCATAGCGCTTTGATTTTTGCCTGGGTTGCATCGTTGGTTTCTTTACCGTCCATACGATATCGGTTGGCTTCATCAAGGGTAGGCGTGTCTCCATACAGACATTCTGTAAACAGGCCACGAATTTGTTCGATACAGCCTTCGTGCGTCCCTTCTTCCTTCATCACCCGATAAAGTAATGAGATATACAGCGGCATCACCGGAATCGCAGAACTCGCCTGCGTTACCAGCGCTTTCAGCGAACTGACATTGGCTTCTACATTCAGGTCGGCATGTTTACCAATGATGGCAGCAGCTGCACGGTCAAGGTCTTCTTTGGCTTTACCAATGGTAGCCTGCCCGTAGATTGGCCACGTCAGCTCCTTGCCAATGTAGGTGTATGCTGTTGTTTTACAGCCCTCGGCCAGTACACCTGCTTCAGCCAGCGCGTCCAGCCACAGCTCCCAGTCTTCGCCGCCCATGACTTTGATGGTATTGAGTATCTCGTCATCGTTGGCAGGCTCAAGCGAAACGTCATGCACCAAATCCTTGTCGGTGTCATAGGTTTTCGTTGTGTAGGCCTGGCCCACAGGCTTAAGGGTTGACTTGTACGTCACGCCGCTGACCGGATCGGTACGACGTGGAGAAGCCAGACTGTAAACCACCAAATCAACCTTGCCGAGATCCTGCTTAATGGTGTTGATCACGTCCTGTTTCATTTCATTGGAGAAGGCATCGCCATTTAACGTTTTAGCGTAAACACCCGCTTTTTCCGCTTCCTGATGAAATGCCGCCGTGTTATACCAGCCGGCCGTGCCGGTCTTGCGCTCGCTGGGTTCTTTTTCAAAGCAGACACCCAGAGTGTCAGCACCATAGCCAAATGCCGAGGTGATCCGTGACGCCAGCCCGTAACCGGTAGAACAGCCAATCACCAGTACCTTTTTCGGACCATCGGTGTACGGCCCCTGCTCTTTTATGTAGGCAATCTGCTCTTTCACTGCCTCTGCACACCCTTTGGGATGCGCATTCGTGCAAATAAAGCCTCTGACTTTTGGTTTGATAACCATAGGTTCCTTTCCTTTTAAGAATGTACGCGCCATTGTAAGCATGCCACGGGGGATAACAACTCTGAGCAGCTAAAAATCAAGAGGCAGAAATGACTCGCAGGTCTGGAAGAGAAGGAAGCCTGAGCAACGCTGGGGAGCGGGGAGGCCCCTGAAAGCAGCTCCCCGCTCCGCTTTTACGTCTCTAACTAACCGAGTGCTTTAATTTGGCACTATCTGTTATTGTAATAGGCCTTTTCGGAGAGCGCATGGTACTCAGAGACATCTTTATAGAATGCCTGATAGGCACGGTAGATTCGGGCGAAATCAGCATCTTCCTGAGATTTTCGCTGCATGACCCGTTGTGAGGCCGCTTTAAGTGCCTGAAGCACATCTTCTGGTAACGGTTTGACCTTTACGCCGTGTTCTTTAATCAGGGTTTGCATGGCTTTGTTATTGCGTGCGGTGTATTCATCCAGCATATCCTGATTCACCGCCCGGGTTGCCACTTCAACAACTTTTTGCAGGTCAGCAGGCAGCGACGCGTAAGCATCTTTATTCACAATAAATTCCAGCGCGGTACCGGGCTCATGCCAACCCGAGTGATAATAATAATCGGCGGCACGATACAGGCCGAACGCCAGGTCATTGTACGGGCCTACCCACTCGGTAGCATCAATGGCACCGGTTTGCAGGGCAACGAAGATCTCACCACCAGTAAGGGCAACCGGTACGCCACCGACTTCTTTCAGCACTTCTCCCCCAAGGCCGGGGATGCGCATTTTCAGCCCCTGGAAATCCTCCAGGCTGGTAATTTCCTTTTTAAACCAGCCTGCCATCTGCACACCGGTATTGCCACCGGCAAACGGAATGACATTAAACGGGGCATATAATTCGCGCCACAGTTCCATACCACCACCATAGTGCAACCAGGCATTCATCTCGGTAACATTCATGCCAAAAGGTATGGCTGAGAATATCGGTGCGGCAGGAATTTTGCCTTTCCAATAGTATGCACCGGCATGCCCCATTTGCGCGGTACCCTGCGAAACCGCATCAAACACTTCAAAGCCGGGAACCAGTTCCCCTGCCCCGTATACGGTGACTTTCAGCCGGCCACCGGACATCTCCCCGACATAGTCAGCAAACGTTTCCGGCGCACGTCCCAGACCGGGAAAGTTCTTCGGCCACGCGGTGACCAGCTTCCATTCAAAGGTTTGGGTTGATGTATCCGCGTCACTTTTCTGGTTAGTGGCATTGTCCGAACAGGCAAACAGCACACTTCCCAGCATAACCACAAGCATGAGTTTTATTGTTTTATACATGGGTTAACTCCCTGATTGATAAATGCGGTCTGGCAGCCAGGTGGCCAGTTCGGGCCAGATTGCCAGTGCTATGAGTAAAAGTAGCTGTAATCCGATAAAAGGCACTACGCCGCGGTAAATTGCGCTGGTTTTAACGGTTTCAGGCGCGACACCCCGCAGATAAAACAAGGCAAAACCAAACGGCGGTGTTAAAAATGATGTCTGTAAGTTTACTGCCAGCATAATGCCCAGCCAGACCGGATCGATATTCATCGTCAGCAGCACCGGGGCAACAATCGGCACGACCACAAAGGTAATTTCGATAAAATCGAGAATAAAGCCCAGCACAAACACCAGCAGCATCACCACCAGCATGGCGCTAAACACCCCGCCTGGCAGCGAGTTGAGAAATTCATGTACCAGTTGTTCGCCGCCAAAGCCCCGGAATACCAACGAAAATACTGAGGCACCGATCAGAATAAGAAACACCATCGCCGTCACGGTGGCGGTCTCACGCATTACACTGGTGAGGATAGACAGCGTGAGTTTACGCTGTAACGTTGCCAGAATTAATGCACCCGCGGCGCCAACTCCGGCAGCCTCGGTGGGCGTCGCGTAGCCAGTCAGAATTGAGCCCAGCACAAGCACTATCAGTATCAGTGGCGACACCAGTGCGGCAACCACACCGGTATTGACAGTGGGACTTGCATCCTCTTCTGAAACCGAATGCAGGGGTGTTTCAGACGTTCTTAATGCAAAAAGCACATAAAGTAAGTAAAGGCCAACTAACAACAAACCCGGAATGATCGCGCCAACAAACAAATCACCCACCGACACAGAGTCGGGCGAAAAAATCCCCATCGAAAGCTGCGCTTTCTGGTAGGCGCTGGACAGAACATCACCGAGCAGAACCAGCGCTATCGATGGCGGGATAATCTGACCAAGGGTGCCCGTGGCGCAAATCGTGCCGCTGGCAAACGCTGGCGAATACCCGCGTTTCAGCATTGCCGGCAACGACAGCAGGCCCATTGTTACTACTGTCGCGCCAACAATACCGGTACTGGCGGCCAGCAGCATCCCCACCAGGATCACGGAGACCGCCATCCCCGCTGGCGAGCGTTTCATGACGGATGACATCGATACCAGCAAATTTTCAGCAATTTTGCTTTTTTCCAGCACCATACCCATAAAAATGAACAGCGGTACCGCGATCAGCGTCTGATTGGTTATGATGCCGTACAAACGGCTTGGTAACGCGTTCAGGTAAGACACATCGAACGAGCCGGTCAGCACACCCAGCCCGGCAAAAATCAGCGCGGTTCCGGCCAGCGAAAACGCAACCGGAAACCCGAGCAGCAGAACACCGCAGACACAAAGAAACAGAAGTATTGCCATATATTCCATCAGCTACCCCTGCGCGAGATCGTGACGGCATGACGCACAATATCGCTCACGCCCTGAAGCATCAGCAATACCGCACTTAATGGAATTAACGACTTGAGAAGAAACACCAGAGGCAATCCGCCTGCCTCCATTGATGATTCCAGCAAACGCCAGCTTTCAGCGACATATGTCCAGCTGTAACCCACAATAATGAAACAGGTAGGAAACAGCAACAGCAAGGTTCCCAGCATGCCAACCCAGGCCTGCTGAAGCGGGGAAAAGCGGCGGTAAAACACATCTACGCGTACGTGTCCGTCAGCACGCAGGGTATACGGTATCGCCAGCATAAAGACAGCGGCATGCAGGTACATTACCGATTCCTGCATGGCAATCCAGCCTGTATTAAACCCGTAACGCAGAACAACGATGAGAAAAGTCAGTGCAACCATCATCAGCGTGGCAATGCTGACAATGTGACAAAGTTGGCGGTTAACGCCGTCGACGAAACGACAAAGCGCAGGCAGAGACGGTATGTCCGTCCCGTGCTGCAGAGGAGCTCCCATCCCACACCCCGGTTAACAGGCTATTTACATTTCATCAGGTTAATGATTTTTAAATTAAAATGCTACTGTGAGAAGCGAAGAATAACGGCAGGAAAGCGCTTGCCGGCGACACGTTTGCGTTACCGACAAGCAACCAGAGCCTGTTGACCATTGCTGTATAGTTTCGCAAAGGTCAACAGGCTCTAATACGTAGATCAGCTCAGTACATCAAGCAATTCAATGTCGAACACCAGCGTGCTGTACGGCGGAATCGCACCACCGGCGCCCTGTTCACCGTAAGCAAGGTGATGAGGAATATAGAGGCGCCATTTCGCACCTTCCTTCATATTCTGCAGAGCTTCAGTCCAGCCTTTGATTACGCCGTTAACCGGGAACTCTGCCGGCTGGCCGCGATCATAGGAGCTGTCAAACACGTTGCCGTCAATAAAGGTACCGTGATAATGCGTGCGAACCGTGCTGTCTGCCTGTGGCGTCGCGCCTTCGCCCTCAACAATAATTTCATACTGCAGGCCAGAATCCGTCACAATCACACCGTCGCGTGCTGCGTTTTCTTTAAGAAAGTTCTCACCCGCCTCGATCACCGCTTTCGCCTGCTCTTCCTTTTCGGCCTGCATGCGCGAGTGAATTTCGCCAAACGCGGCACGCAGAGTGTTGTTGTCTACCTGCTGTGATTCGCCACCAAACGCATCGGTCAGGCCTGCCACTACGGCATCAATGCTCATTCCCTCGAAAGGGTTTGATTTAAGCTGTTCACCCATTTGATAGCCAATTCCATAACTGGCCTGTTTTTCTACGGTGTTAAATGTCTCAGACACGTGCACTCCTGAAATTTTATTACACAAACAGCTCACTTTTTAGCCATGCCGTCTGTCGTGATGAAATAAGAAAATGTTACGTCTGGCAGTTTATCACATTGGCAATTTGCTTGCCTGACGCAATTTCCCGAAGGGTGTGAACCATATCCCCGAATATTGGTTATAACCATAAGTAGTTAGACAATAACGCCTCGACACAGTAAGGTGAAGAGCATGAAAGCAGGAGGATGCCATGCAATCACACTATGATGCAGAACTGAAGGATACCGTTCGGTATCTGGGTAAAGTGCTGGGAGAAACGATCAAAAACCAGCTCGGTCAGGAGTGGCTTGACCGTATCGAAACCATCAGAAAAGAGGGGCGTTCGTCTTACCAGGGCGATGCAGATTGCAGCGAAAATCTGAAAGAAACTTTCAAAAAAATGACCGACAGCGATTTACTGACGGTTGGTCGTGCGTTTGCACAGTTCCTCAATCTGGGAAATATCGCCGAGCAGGAATTCAACAGCGCCATGAATGTCGATGCGTCGCTGGATGCCCTGTTTGCTCATCTCGACAAAGCTGAGCTCACTGCCGATGCGGTCAGTGACGCGGTCAGCAAACTGAATATTGATTTGGTACTGACGGCACACCCGACCGAGGTGACCCGTCGTACCCTTATCCACAAACACAAGGAACTGGCGCGCTGCCTGCAGTCGATTCATCAGGAATCGTTGTCAGAAAGCGAACGTCGCCGGCTCGAAACGCGCATGGCAGACCTGATCAGTCAGGCCTGGCATACCGAAGAAATCCGCTCGGTCCGTCCTACGCCGGTTGATGAAGCGCGCTGGGGCTTTTCGGTTATCGAAAATTCCCTGTGGGAGGCGGTTCCTGAGTTCTTGCGCGAGATGGATGAGCGTTTGCAGGAAGATTATAAGGTATCGCTGCCGCTTGACGCTGCACCGGTCAGTTTCAGCTCGTGGATGGGCGGTGACCGCGACGGCAACCCGTTTGTTACGTCCAAAGTAACCCATGAAGTTTTACTGCTTGCGCGCAAGCGTGCGGCGAAACTCTTTGCCATTGATCTTGATCGTCTGCAGGTTGAGCTGTCGATGTACGACTGTAATGACGCGCTGCGCGCGAAGGTCGGCGACGAGGCAAACGAACCCTACCGTGCACTTTTACGCCCGCTGGTGCGCCGCTTTGAGAAGACCCGCGACGGGATCGCCGAGTACCTTGCCGGCGGCCACCCTGATCAGGACGACTGGGTAAGCCATAACGACGAACTGCTCGACGTACTGATGCTCTGCTATGAGTCACTGTGTGACTGCGGCATGAGCGTGGTTGCCAATGGGCTACTGCTCGACACGATTCGCCGCGCGCGATGCTTTGGAATTCATTTGCTGCGTTTGGACGTTCGTCAGGATTCCGAGCGACACGCCCAGGTCTTCAGTGAAATAACCCGTTATCTTGGGCTGGGTGACTACGCGCAGTGGAGTGAGGAAGATAAGCAGGCGTTTTTGCTGCGCGAACTAAGCTCAAAACGACCGCTATTCCCACCCCACTGGGATGCCTCTGGCGATGTTAAGGAAGTACTGGATACGTGCAAAGTGATTGCGCAGAACAGTGAACACGGTTTTGGTATTTATATTATATCCATGGCCAGTGAGCCGTCGGATGTAATGGCAGTCCAACTGCTGCTGAAAGAAGCCGGCGTCAGCTGGCCGATGCCGGTGGCGCCGCTGTTCGAAACACTCGATGATTTGAATAACTCACCTGACGTCATGCGCAAGCTACTGTCTGTCGACTGGTACCGCGGGTATATCAATGGCCAGCAGTATGTGATGATTGGTTATTCAGATTCTGCCAAAGACGCAGGCGCACTGGCTGCTGGCTGGGCGCAATATGAATCGCAGGAGGCCCTGGTAGCACTCGCTGAGGAATTTAACCTGCGTCTGACACTGTTTCATGGTCGTGGTGGAACGATTGGCCGGGGTGGTCTGCCTGCCCATGCCGCCATTCATTCTCAGCCTCCCGGCTCACTCGACGGCGGTTTCCGCGTTACCGAGCAGGGTGAAACCATCCGCTATAAATTTGGTATGCCAAAACTGGCTAAACGCAGCCTGGGTATTTATGCCAGCGCCATCATTGAAGCCATGTTGTTCCCGCCCCCTGCGCCTAAGCAGGAATGGCGTGAGCTGATCACGAAAATGGCTGCACTGGGGCGCGACAATTATCGCGGTACGGTCAGACAGGACGAAGACTTTGTGCCTTATTTCCGGGTGGCAACGCCTGAACAGGAATTGGGTAAACTGCCGCTGGGCAGCCGACCGTCAAAGCGTAAACCCTCGGGCGGCATCGAAAGCCTGCGGGCGATTCCATGGATTTTCGCCTGGGCGCAAACCCGTCTGGTACTGCCGTCATGGCTGGGTGTGATGCGCGCTATTGATAGGGTAAAAGAAGAGAGTGACGAGCAGGTCGTCAATGAGATGTTCTCAGAATGGCCGTTTTACCGTTCTCGTCTGTCCATGCTGGACATGGTGTTCCATAAGGCCGATCCACGTATCAGCGAGGCTTATGATGCACGTCTGGTACCGGATGAGCTTAAGCACTTTGGCGAGGCATTGCGCGATGAGCTGAAGTACAGCATTTCGTCATTGCTCAAACTGACCGGACAGAAGGAGATTATGGAGCAGGACCCTCAGGGTCGTGAGTCGATGGAGATTCGGGCTGCCTACCTGCAACCCCTGCATTACCTGCAGATTGAGTTGCTCGACCGTATCCGTAAGGCCGGGGATGACGCCCATAATTCGGCGCTTGAACAAGCGATGATGGTTACCATTGCCGGCATCGCCATTGGTATGCGAAATACCGGTTAAGCGAAGGCGCAGACAACAAAAAGCCGCTGATTGGTCAGACTAATCAGCGGCTTTTTTCATTTCGGGCATTAATACAAAAACCAGCCCGGGAAGAATTGACGGTAACGTTGGGGCGACAGTCTGGTCGCAGACTCTCCACCGCAGGGATGCGGTGGCGAAGCCCTCAGGGACGGGTTCACGGCGTGTCTGTAACCAGACTGCCGCGCCCGACGAGATTACCGTTGATATTAACCGTTAACGAAGTCGACACCCAGTTTGATGTCACCACGCAGGCCTTCCAGCATATCCTGTTTGGCTTTCTCTTCGAAGTCGCTCAGATCGCCGTATGGCAGGATCTCTTCGACACCGTTTGCACCCAGGCGCACCGGGTGAGCGAAGAACGCGGCATCATCACTGCCGTCAGTCTGTACATAAGTGTACTCAACCACATTTTCACCCTGCATCGCTGCAATCAGAGACAGGCAGAAGCGCGCTGCGGCCTGACCCATAGACAGTGTTGCAGAACCGCCACCGGCTTTCGCTTCTACCACTTCGGTACCTGCGTTCTGGATACGGGTGGTCAGGCTGGCAATTTCATCATCAGAGAACGTAACACCTTCAACCTGTGACAGCAGAGGCAGAATCGTTGTACCTGAGTGTCCACCGATTACCGGAACGTGTACCGCTGACGGATCCAGATCTTTCAGCTCAGCAACGAAGGTCTCTGCACGGATAACATCAAGCGTAGTCACACCGAACAGCTTGTTTTTGTCGTAAACACCTTTCGCTTTCAGTGTTTCTGCAGCAATCGCGACGGTAGTGTTAACCGGGTTGGTGATAATACCGATACAGGCATTCGGACAATGCTCTGCACAGCCCTCAACCAGCGCTTTAACGATGCCGGCATTGGTGTTAAACAGATCAGAACGGTCCATACCCGGCTTACGAGGTACGCCCGCAGGAATCAGCACGATGTCAGCGTCTTTCAGCGCTACGCCAAGATCGTCTTTACCGTGACCGGTTACTTTTACCGCTGTAGGGATGTGGCTAAGATCAACCGCAACGCCCGGAACAACTGGCGCAACGTCATATAACGCCAGGCTTGAACCTGCTGGCATTTGTGTTTTCAACAACAAAGACAGCGCCTGACCAATACCACCGGCAGCACCTAACACGGCTACTTTCATACCATTTCTCCTATGGGATTACTCAACTAATTTCGGGTCGTCACACTAATGCAACGACGGGGAAAACTCAATCATCTGATCGTCGTAGACGACATTATACCCGACAATCTGACAATATTCAGGAACGTGAATGATTATGCATTTAAATTGAAGAAAGTTCACCTGTACGGCACAATATCCCGACATTCATCACAGTAGTAACGGCAACATGGCGAATCAAAAGCAAGAACAACTTATTAAAGCCTTTAAAGAAATTCTCAAACAGGAAAGTGCCGGCTCGCAGGGCGACATCGTGTCTGCATTAAAAAGTCAGGGTTTTGATAATATCAGCCAGTCAAAAGTCTCACGTATGCTAAGCAAATATGGCGCAGTGCGTACCCGTAATGCACGTGGCGACATGGTCTACTGCCTGCCCCCTGAACTTGGCATGCCGACGGCTAAAAGCCCGCTGAAACAACTGGTTCTGGATATTGTACACAACAATGTCATGGTGATTATTCGCACCAGCCCTGGCGCAGCACAACTGATTGCCCGACTGCTTGACTCATTAAGTCAGAAGGACGGCGTACTTGGAACCATCGCGGGCGACGACACTATTTTCATTGCACCCGCCGATGTCAGCCGCATTGAAGAAGTCAGACAGCGCGTTGAGAACTTATTCGAGAGCGTCTGAATTATTTTTTATCTTTTTCTCGCATAAAAAAACCCGCCGAAGCGGGTTTTTTTATTGCAAGGTTGTCAGCTTGCTTAGAAGCTGTATTCAACACCTACACGTACTTCCCACAGCGACGCGTCACCGCGACGTGTTTCTGGGTTAGACGTGTCAAAGTCAGCTGTATTGAATGGAACGCGCTCGGCGATACCCCAGTCGTCGTTCAGGAAGTTTGTGAAGTTGTCGAACACCACAAACGCACTTGCACGATGACCATCCATCAGGCCAGGCAGTTGCTGCGTGATACGCAGGTCAACCTTGTTCCACCACGAACCGTCTTCACCGTTACGCTCGTAACCTGGAGGCAGTACGTTGTTGCTGTCCAGATACGGGTTGAAGTTGTAGATGTCGTTCACGTCAGTGCCGTTGTCATCAGAACGCGGGTATGTGCGGCTGAATGGCTTACCAGACTGAATCATACCGAACGCACCAAAGGTGGTTGGGAATCCATCAAACAGTTCAACAGTGTACGTCAGTGACGCAGTCAGACGGTGCTCAATGTTGTAATCAGACAGAGAGGCAACCTGCTCCTGCGGGTCAAAGAACGCACGGTTCTGGTAGTTAGAGAACGCGACAGAACTGGTCATTGGCTGAATATCTTCAGCATGGTTGTAAGCATAACCTGCAATCAGGCTGATGCCGTTATCCCAGTCTTTAGACACACCGAATGACACAGTGTAAGACATCGCATCTTCGTCAGAGTTAGTCAGCACAAATGATGGCATACGAACACTGTCATAGATTGGATAACCATCTGCGTTCGTGCCAACCTGCTCTAAGTCACCACGCAGAACGATAGCCTGGTCACGTGTCTGAGACACCAACAGATCTGCCTGCACGAAGTAACCTTCTTCGGTTTCATGCGTCATGCCGAATGCAAACTTCAGTTCAGACGGAATGTCGAAGCTTGGATCCAGGTAGTTAATTTCGAAGTTAGCGCCCTGACCAGCGGCAACTGCATCATACAGTTCACCAGGGATACCATAACCGGGTCCTGCCGGTGCACCGTCTTCCACGCCTTTCCATACGATATCGTCGTCAAACAGACTGCGTGAACCGTCGGTGTAACCGAAGTTACGGCCACGCTGACCGAACTGCAGTACATTGTTGTTTGAGAAGTTGTTAGACAACCATACGTTCGGGTTACCGCCAGAGAACAGACCCAGACCACCGTGTAGCTCAGTGCTGTCGTTCAGGTAGTAGTTGAAGCCGATACGTGGCTGGATCAGACCTTCGCCGTCCAGGTTTGCAGAGTTAGAAAAACCATATTCTGCTACAAACTCTGCATTCTCAGTAGGACGATCGCTTGACGTGTACCAGTCATAACGCAGGCCCACTTTCAGTGTCAGATCATCATTGAAGTTGAACTGATCCTGGATGTATGCCGCGTGGGTTTCATAGCCCCAGTCAGCGGCGGCATCTTCAGGGTTACCAGAAGGTGCGTTGTTGTAGTAAATCGCGCCTGGCAGACCGGCTTCAAACGCTTCAATGCTGCCGAAACGAATTTCTGTTTCAGTGTGCTGTACGAATACATTGAACACGTTCAGTGCTTCACGCTCGTAACCGAACGTCAGGTCGTGACCGTTATCTGTTGCGTAGTAACCGCGCAGGATCAGGCCGTCTACGTCGTAGTTCAGGTCGTTTGCCTGACGGCTGTCGTCACCACCGATGTAAACGGTTGTTCTTTCACCCGACACTGGTTCAACCACGTTGATCTGCATTTCACCAAAAGTGATACCACCAACCTGGCCGGTGCTGTTTTCCAGAGAAAGCTGACGGTTGTCCAGCTCAAGGCGAGAAACACGCAGCTCGGTAGAGAACTTATCAGTCCAGTCAGAGTACAGAGACACAACGTGTGAATTCAGCTCAGCACCCACTTCATACAGGTGATTTTCCAGCTCGAATTCGTTCGCGTCACCGTCAGACGTGTTAATGAAATAACCATCGTTGTAGTTATAGGTATAGCTCAGACGATGGTTTTCATTGATGTTCCAGTCGAGTTTAACCAGAAGCTTTTCATCTTCTTCGTCCATGCTGGTAGGAACCGGGCCTGGATCATACTGGTATTTTTCGTTTGCAATGCGCACGATTTCATCCAGGTCTTGCTGACGCAGGAAGACTTCGTTGATTGCTCCTGAACCCAGTGCACCGCGGGTGAACAGGCTCTTACCTTCATACTTTTCGTAAGACACGAAACCAAACAGCGTGTCTTTCAGCAGAGGTACACCCAGTGTGAAGCCGTAACGCTTGTCGCTGTAATCAGGCGCAACAACATCGTCACCTTCCAGAGAGTCGCCCTGCAGGTCATTTGAACCGTAGTCGTAGAAGAAGCCACCGTGGATTTCGTTGGTACCAGACTTAGTTACCGCGTTGATGTTACAGCCAGTGAAACCTGAGTACTGTACGTCGAACGGCGCAATCTCAACAGTAACCTGATCGATAGCGTCATAAGAGAAAGGCATACGAACGGTTGGGTAACCATTTGAACCCAGACCGAAAGAGTCGTTCATTTTAACACCGTCAACAGTCAGGCTGTTGAAACGGTTAGATTTACCCACACACTGTACCGGGTTCGCGTCACCGCTTGTCTCGTCAACGTAAACACGCGGGTCGATACGGATGATATCGGTGATGTTACGGTTGATAGCAGGTGCATTTTCAAGACGCTGCAGGTCGAAAGAAGCAGAAGGCCCCATCTGACCGAACATTGACACACTCATTGCAGACGCAGAAATTTCGATAACTTCAATGTCTGACTCAGCTGCCAGTGCGTAGTTGAAATCCAGTGGCTCACCCAGAGTCAGGTAAACGTCAGACACTTTAGTGTCATCGAATGTATCTGAATCCAGCGTAATTTCATACGGACCACCAACACGCAGACCACTCAGTGAAAACTGACCGCTAGAGTTGGTTGTTACCGTCTTGATCGCACCAGTTGGTACGTGCTTAACAGTAACCACTGTACCAGGAGCAGGGTTACCCTGTGGTCCAGTGATGTTGCCTCGGATGGCAGATGATGTTTCCTGCGCCATAGCAGCAGTGGATAGTCCAACGGACAATGCCACAGCTACCGCAACGCGGCTTAGCTTGGATGAAGTAATCATGTGTGTTTCCCTTAATGTTGTGCGGGGCTTTATTATTAATATTCCCGCCGAATGCAGCATATTATTTATACTACATATGACACTTTTGTGACAAAAAAGGTGTTTCGCCTTTGAATTGTCAAATTCTTTCCTGTCTGTGTTACCGAACCAGCACACCAGAACCAGCAGTCTGCGCCATCGATCCCGGCCAGAAAGCCTCACCGACGCTGACCGTTTCGTCCTGAAACAAAAGACGCTTCGATTAACCGGCGACAAAGTGTGCGTGTTGATTATTGCAACTTCATGACACCGGGTAATAAAAATCCGCGTTTAACACGTTGTTTTTAAAACTCTTTAAAAAACAAAAACTAACCACTTGGTCAGCAATTTTATTTAATTGTCAGGTTCGCACACCTGGTTCATTTATCCCGTCAAGTCTGACGAGTTGGCGCACTAATAAACAGCGTTTAAGCAGATTCAAATTTATTTATACAAAACCAAATAAAAACAACACGTTAACATCAACAGGTAAACTTACCGGTTGATTTAAATAAGTTTAACTGGTGAAATCTGGTTATTAAATAAAGTAATTTTCTTAGTCTGGGATGTTGTGTCACATATTATCCGTCGGTTAACAGGGCTTTTACTGGCACTGGGCATGGCCTTGTGTGCCGGCATTGCAATGCAGGAGTATCTGTCGCCACTCGCCCCTTTGCCTGCCGCTGCCGGAGAAACAGTTCATTGCCGGCAGTCGCTGTCGACTAACAGCGAATCGCTGACAGTGTATATGACCGACGCCACACTTACCTCATCACTCACCGAGGCATTGTGCGATAACCCTGTGGTAAAGCGTCAGTTTGGTGATGTCTCGGTATTTATTGGCCAAAACGACTACGATACCTTTCGCTATATTAACCATGGCATTGCAGATCTGGCGCTAATCAAAGGTAATATCCTGCGAGCCTTTGAAGCAGATGCAATCTATGGCTACGAGCGCATTGCCAGCTACCCTGACTACAGCGCATACCTTATCTCTCTGCGGGAAAAGCCAACGTTAAGTAAAGAATATTTGTTAGGTAAGATTATTGGTCTGTTAGATTACCCGAGCAGTCGGTCAGGACACAGCGTTCCCAAAAAGGTGTTAACGAGACTCGGGCTGACAGATAACAGCGTTAACCTGCAATATTACAATTCCCATCAGGAACTGCGCCGCGCACTGCTGGCCGGCGAGGTTGATATTATTTCTTCGTACTGGGGTGCGGGAGATGATGCCATTCTTTCAAAAAACTACATTACTCCGCTTACTACTGATGTCAGCGGCATGGAATGGTATTTGAAATTGCCATCCCGCAATACCGACCTGACCTGCGCCATCCAGGCAATATTGTCGGATATTGCCGCGCAGCACCCTAATTCGTATTACCAGAATGTCAGTTTCAGCAAGGAGTGCCGGGATGGGCAATAACGATTCCGGTCAGTTTCAGTGGACCACCAATGAGGGTTTTAAGCTGCTCATTCGGCTTGTCATACTATGGCTGCTACTTGAGTTCTCCTCTGTCCTCGGTCAGCTTGCCGGCGGCTGGTATCAGACCCATCGGGCTCTGGACAATATCGAAAAACGTGTCAGTCTGGACCAGGCATTTATTGACGTCGGTAATGCATCACTCAATACGCCGGTTAATCAGCCCGCGGTTACACGCTACCTCGAACAGCTCAACCGCGACATTGAAGCCAGAAATTATCCGGTACGAGTACGCTCAATCCAGGGCGTGGTGAGCGAGGATCCGCTTTATGCTTTCCCGGTAAGAGAAACGATAAGACTGAACACGCCTGAGCAAACCATCACCATTGTGACAGTCGCGCGGCCGCTGTCAGATTTTACCGGTATCACTCTGCCTCCCGTTATCCTCACTGCACTGGCGACGCCGCTGGTCATCATTGCTTTTGTTCGACGCAGAAAACGTGCGACCAGACTGCGGGATATTTCCGAACCGGCTACCCCGAAACTGGTTATTAATCTGAATGACAAAACCATTGGAAACGGCGTGGATGATGTGAAGGTGACACTTCAGAATAAACCTCTGTGTTTCTACACCGCGCTCATTCGTTACTGCATTGAAAACCCGGGCATGCCCCTCCAGCACCACAAAGATGTACCGGAACCCCTGATTACCCTGGCCAACAGAGTGTTTGCCCGGCTTATTGAGCTGGGTCATACCAAACGCAAGCGCCCCGACTTTAACGCAAATCTGGATAAAACACTGAGTGAAGTGCGCGCCGCACTTGATGAGGTGTTTTTCGCATGGAATGACTGTAAAGAGCGTTATTATCCGCCACGTGCGCAAGGTGAGGGCTCGCGATCGAAGCAGCATTCTTATGCGCTGCCTGAGATCTGTGAAGAGGATGTCGAAATTATCGGTAAATAACATCCGCTGTCGCTGATTACATTCCCACCATTTTGCTGCGGGAACACGCTGAAATCGCCTGTTTTAGGATGTTAAGATTGATCCTGAAACGGCAAACGCGTATCTTTGCACCAGGAAAATCAGACGTCATTCACTATGCAATCGCCTTTAATTATTGCGATATCCGGCGCATCAGGGTCCGGCAAGTCGCTTTTTACCCAAAATTTATTTGATGCTTTTTCTTCACAGGGTAAGCCTGTACAGGTTTTGCGTGAAGATCATTATTACCGTGCGCAGGATCACCTGCCTATGGAAGTGCGCGAAAAGAATAATTACGATCACCCTAACGCGTTTGAACACGAGTTGCTCAAGGCCCATCTTCAGGCTCTGAGAAAAGGTGAACCTATCGATTATCCTCAGTACTGCTTTAAAACCCATACGCGGCTGCCAGAAACAGAACGTCTGAACCCGGCACCGGTAATCATTCTTGAAGGTATCATGCTGCTGGCGCGCCCTGAATTGCTACCCAGCTACGATGTGAAAATCTTTATCGATACGCCGCTGGATATCTGCCTGATGCGTCGCATGATGCGGGACGTTAAAGAACGCGGACGGACACTGGACTCTGTTGCCAAGCAGTATGAACAAACTGTCAAGCCGATGTACCACCAGTTCATTGAACCCAGTCGTTTTACTGCGGATGTGGTGGTAACGCAGGGCGGAAAAAACCAAATTGCGTTGGATGTGATCAAGTCACATATACAGCAGGCACTAAATTAAAGGAAAGAAGTTATGGGAAGTCTGATAGGCATTGCGCTGCTGCTGTTTATTGCCTGGGCAATGTCATCATCACGGTCAGGGATCAACTGGCGGACGGTTGGCGGCGCGTTCGCGCTCCAGGCAACGATTGGGGCGCTGATCCTGTATTTTGAGCCCGGCAAACAGGCGTTATTACAACTCACCCGTTTTGTTGCCAATATCATTGACTACAGTCAGCAGGGGATTAACTTTCTGTTTGGTCCTGTCGGTGACAAGTCAATTGGCTTTATCTTCGCCTTCAATGTACTTCCGGTCATTATCTTCTTCTCATCACTGATTGCCGTGCTGTATCACCTCAAGATCATGGGCGTCATTATTCGGCTTATTGGCGGTTTTCTGCAAAAAGTGCTGGGGACGTCGCGGCCTGAGTCTATGTCATCGGCGGCCAATATTTTTGTCGGTCAAACTGAAGCGCCGCTGGTCGTCAGACCGTTTATTCCTCATATGACCAGTTCGGAACTGTTTGCCATCATGGTCGGTGGGCTGGCCTCAATTGCCGGCTCGGTGATGGCGGGCTATGCGGGTATGGGGGTTGAGCTAAAATACCTGCTTGCAGCCAGTTTTATGGCAGCGCCAGGCGGTCTTCTGATGGCGAAAATCATGTTGCCGGAGTCTCAGAAAGCCAATGATGAACTGGAGCAGGTTGACGCTGAAGACACCGGTTATGCCAATGTATTCGACGCAGCAGCCAGTGGTGCCGCGGCGGGTTTGCAACTGGCACTGAATGTCGGCGCGATGCTGCTGGCGTTTATCGCACTGATTGCTATGTTCAACGGACTGGTTGGCTGGACAGGCGGGCTGCTGGGTTACGAGAACGTCACATTCGAGGGTATCCTGGGTTACCTGCTTCAACCGCTGGCCTGGGCAATTGGTGTGCCGTGGGAAGAAGCGGCACTGGCGGGAAGTTTCATTGGTCAGAAAGTCGTGGTTAACGAATTCGTCGCCTACCTGAGCTTCCTGGAGAGCCGTGAAGCCCTGTCTGACGTATCTCAGGCTATCATCACCTTTGCATTGTGTGGTTTTGCTAACTTTTCGTCTATCGCCATTCTTATGGGCGGTATTGGGGCGATGGCGCCTACACGTCGCAAGGAAATTGCCAAACTCGGGCTGAAAGCGGTCTTTGCGGCTACGCTGTCCAATCTCATGAGTGCCTCACTGGCAGGGTTTTATCTTTCGCTCGGATAATTCCTTCCCAAAAAACTAGACTAAATGGTCAGGTTTGTATACATTACCCTCGTTTTTAGGGGCCGGTGATGCCGGCCTCTGTTACTTTTTTTACCAGCCGGTCTATGATTAAGAACCCGCGGTGAACTCAAACAGGATTATGTTATGCAATTAGTTGCTGTAGATTATCAGGCTGACAACGCCGCCGAACTGTTCGTTGAGTCGCTCAGAGAAACAGGCTTCGGTGTACTGAAAAACCACCCTATCAAGCAGTCGATGGTGTCTGACATCTACGCCACCTGGCAGAACTTTTTCGACAGCGAAGAAAAAAACCAGTATCTCTACAACAAAGGCACGCAGGATGGCTTCTTCCCACAGAGCGTGTCTGAGGTTGCCAAAGGTTTTACCAAAAAAGACATTAAGGAATATTTCCACTTTTATCCGTGGGGACAATGTCCTGAATCACTGAGACCACAACTGGCAACTTACTACAATGAAGCCACCAGCCTGGCCAGTGAGCTGCTCAGCTGGGTTGAGGCACACTCGCCGGAAGATGTGGCAAGTCACTACAGCCAGCCACTGTCTGACATGATCAAAGACAGCGATCAGACACTGCTGCGCGTTCTGCATTATCCGCCGCTCAAGGGTGACGAAGAGCCGGATGCCATTCGCGCCGCCGCGCACGAGGACATTAACCTGTTGACCATTCTGCCGGCAGCCAATGAGCCTGGCCTGCAGGTTAAAGCTAAAGACGGCAGCTGGCTGGATGTACCGTGTGATTTCGGCAACCTGATTGTGAACATTGGTGATATGCTGCAGGAAGCATCAGGTGGTTACTTTCCTTCAACCACGCACCGCGTGATCAACCCGGAAAATGCAGACATGACAAAGTCACGTATCTCACTGCCTTTGTTCCTGCACCCCCGACCGGATGTGGTGCTGTCAGAGCGTCACACCGCGAAGAGTTACCTACAGGAACGTCTGAAAGAACTGGGTGTTATCTGACACGTTAAAACATCGAAAATCCCTGCCAGTGCGCAGGGATTTTTTTACAGGCTGGACTGGAGCACCGCAAGTTTGCTGTGGTACCGCTTCTCATCCTGCTGGCTTTGGGCGAACCGCTCAGCCATTTCAAGATAGCGCCTGGCTTTTGATATATCCCCAAGACCGTAATAGGCCTTAACCAGTCCAAACATGATTTCATGGCGCTGACTGTTCAGGCGCATTGCGCGTTGATAGTGCGTCAGCGCTTCGGCATACGCTTCGTTTTCAACCGCTTTCTCACCCAGAATAAAGTGATAAAACGGGTTGTCACGGCGTTTTGACTCAACCTTTGCCATAATCGCATCGGCATCGTCGTGATTGCCCTGATGACGGTACAGTAACGACAGATTTTCCCACGCTGTCAGGTTGTTATCGTCATTAGCCAGGACGTACCGGTAGGTTCGTTCGGCATCATCCAGCGCCCACGCAAAACGGTACAATACACCCAGGTTGGTCCAGGTCTGTGCAAGTTCCGGCGCGGTTATCGCAGCAGCGCGAAAATACGCGTAGGCCTTATCAAAATCTTTATCAATCAGCGCGTCAGCCCCCTTGTTGTTGTAGAACATGGCTACCACTCTGGCCTTATTTATTGCGATACGAGGAAAATACTGCCGGATAGTCTGGGGATCGAAATCCACATCGACAAAGTCATCCTTAAACCGGGTCACATCGTTATACGCCGGACTGACAATACGCAAATTAACATGACCGTTGATCAGGCTAAAACCCTGTTGGCGGGTCCAGTATTCGGGGATATCAACCTCGAAAAACGTTGCCTGATAGCCAGCGTATCTGGCCATCGCGTACGTCATAATAGAGAGTGAAAGGCAATTGGCTGCCCGATTGGCAAACGTGTCGCTGGCAACGGTATTGGCATCGCCCTGATAAATCAGCCCCATATCTGCATGGTCAAAAATCGCATACATCAGGTTGCGTATGTTCACTTCCTCGTCGAGTTCATCTGTGGTTCGTTGCTTAACAAAGGTTTTGGCCTCGTCGCTCAGTGCAAAAATCTCATCTTCTGATTCAACAGACACATCACGATAACCGATGAAGAGACTATCATTGAGAAGCTCTGCGGGGTTATAAACCTGCGAGGGCCCGGTCGTCGCACAGCCAGCTAACCCCGCGCAAACGAAAATAAATAAACTGTGCAGGATGTATTTCATACCGCCGTCTCCAACAACCTGATTGTTAGTTAGAGTATAGAAGAGCGCAAAATGTTCACTAAATAAACACGGCCATACGCACAAATATCGCGCCGGGCGATAACCAGAGGTTACCCGTCAGGTTGACACTACACCGTCTCAGAACACTTGCTGCAGCACTTCGACGATAAGGATATAGCTTCCCAGGCCAAGCAGAATAAGTGCCGCCAGTCGCTGCTGAGCCACCAGCCAGACTTGTTCACCATCCCCCTTCCTGTTCAACAGCGTTGCCAGTTGCCCCGACAGGGACACCACCAGCAGGTCGCAGCACAATGCTATCAGTGCATAGAAAAGCCCGAGCAATATCAGTTGCCCTGCCATGTTACCTGCCTGCGGACTGGCAAACTGAGGCAGAAAAGCAATAAAAAACAACCCTGTTTTCGGGTTTGTCAGCTCCACAATGATACTCTGACGCAACACACTTCTGGCACCGCGCTCCCTGACCGGGGTATCCGCATGCACAGGGGTCACCTTCATACTCTTTAACCCTAGAAAGATCAGATAGCCCGCACCACAGAGCTTTAACAGAATGAATGCGAGCGGGGACAGGAGGATAAGCGACGCCAGTCCAAAGGCCACCAGCAGCGTATACGTCAGGCTGCCAACAGCCATCCCCCCTGCCGCCGCCACGCCAGCTACGCGACCGCCACTTAGCGTACAGGCCATGATATAAAGATTTGAGGGGCCGGGTGACAAGCTCAGTAAGAGCACCGATAAGCCAAACCCGGTAAGCACATCCAGTGACACGACAACAACATCTGCGCAGAACAACAGAGGCTTAGCATAGTCATCCGCCCTGTCAGGTGCAACCCGGCTACGTTACATCACACCGGTTGTGTTAATGCAGCCTGGTGCGCTTGTCGCTCTGGCGCCTGCGGGATGTTAAAGACGGTAAACAGCAGAAAACAACTGTAGGTTGCGCCCAGTAAAAACACCCATGCCGCACTGCTTTTCAGTACCAGGCACACCACCATCAAAAAGGACAATGGAGTAAAAGACAACAAAACCAGTGGATTCAGCATCAACCGTACCCAGATCTGCTCCCCCTGCTCGCGTGAAATGGTCAGTCCACGACAAAAATGTGCAAGGACATACGGCAGGATCTGCGCTACAGCAATAAGCCCTGTCGCAAGCCCGGCGATCATCCACGTCATCGTATCCAGAGAAGCCGGCGGTGGTGATGAGACAGTCGTCGCGCCATCAGCACCCAGCCATTGTGCAACGGCGAACCCAAGCAGGCTTAGCACCATGATCAGCAGCACCGCCGGTACGAGCAACCCCATCTGAAACCGCAATTCCGTCAGAACGCCCCGCCAGCTTCCCCGGCGATACAGTGTGGTAATGACCACAGTAAGCAGTGTCATGGCCGCGGCATAAGCCGCCATTTTTGCCGGAAACACCGCATCCGGAATGACGTCAAGCAAAGACGCGAGCGCAACGATGAGCACCACAACCAAAGGTCTGGCAAACAGCATCGTCACCATTGCCTTATAGGCATCCTGTATATGCGACAGTGTCAGTTGAGTATTGATGTTCATCGAATTCTGGATAGCCCGTATCAAGCAACTACAGGGTTACCATAGTAATAAGGGCAGAATAACTCGCAATGAGGGGGTTAATACCGGCGAATACGGCGTGATACCTAAGGCAGGGAGTCAGCAATTATGAGAGAGGCAGACAGGGAGCGCGTCACTCCCTGAAACAGGTTTAGCAACTTCTTTTACGAAGACGTGAACCAGTAGATGCCTCACATGCATCTGACACCTCAGTGCGGGCGTCTGTGCTTTGTGCAGTATCATTGCTGGATGAAGTGGACTGACAGCCACCAAGTGCAACCAGACCGAATAAAATAAGAGCGGTTAATTTACGCACGCCAATCTCCTTGTCTAAAGGGCGAAAAATAAGGAACGAAGTGCCTTTCACTTTACGAAACGCACAGAGAACAAAACAAAAGCCATCCTTGCTTGCGGGATATTTTTGCGTTGTGAGCGCCGGCCTGGCCAGCAATACTGCCGTCTATTTGAATCTAAACGACTGAAACAGCAGTCTTTCATGAGTAAGACAGAACGTCTATGGCATTTAACGCAAAACAGGTTAAGACGATGTTGGAATTTGTATCACTTTGTAACCGCGCCGTATTTCAGGCACAAAAAAACCGACTTTCGTCGGTCTTAGAGTGGTGCCCAGGGGCGGACTTGAACCGTAGGGCAGTTTCCCTTTGTCTTTCAAAGTCTTATGCAGACTCAACCCTTGTTTTGAGGTGTTAGTCCAGATCCGCCAGTTTACGCCTGTAGATGGTCACATTGTGGTCACAGACCTTTTCGACTAAAAGCGCAATATTCCATTCGATAGACATGCTCTACGGCAATAGAACCACTTATCAATAATTCAGAACAAACCTGCGCAGTACATATAACTTCAGACATAAAGTAGCATTCATCAAGAAAGCGAAGCGATGAACGGAATGACACTGATTGTGCTTAGTGAAACAGTCTATTACGATAAGTCATACGTCAAGGAAAGACCAACAGATAGCAAAATAATCCCATAAGTTACTCCCTGTGAGAGCCAATACTGATTCTCACTTAGCGCATCAGACTGAAACTATCGTTTCTGTTTAATGGGCTTTAGCTTTTTTACATGGCACCTTTTTCGATGTGTACAGAGTTACGACGACAAATAATAGCTGTTGGCTCGTTAAACCTAGGATACGGAAAACAGGTAAAAAGGAATACGGAATGAGTGTAGAAATCGTCGAAGAAAAAATAGTCAAGTTTCTAAAGTCTGCCCACCCTGAAGTTCTTTCCATCGTCGGCAAGTGGGGGATAGGAAAGACATTCGAATGGGAGAGAATTACAAAAAAATATAAGGAGGACTTTGCGTTAGGGTCTTACGCATACGTGTCCCTGTTTGGTTTAAACTCACTCGCCGAAATCAAAGAGGCTGTTTTTTTAAACGCTGTAAATACTTCTAAAATAGGTGAAAAGCCAGATATCAAAGGGTATTCAAAGCGACTTGCAGAACTAGTAAAAGACACGAAGATACCCTATATCACCCGCTATGTTGGTGGTATCGGAGGCCTGATCAGCTCGATTTCTAAATTGTCTTTAGCTGAAACTGTGATTTGTTTTGATGACATTGAGCGCAGAAGTGATGGTGTAGAAATTAAGGATTTCATGGGACTAGTTTCGTTTCTAAAGGAGCAGAAAAAATGCAAAGTTGTTTTGCTACTTAACGAAGATGCCGGCGGGAAAACTTTTAGTGACTATGCCACATATAAAGAGAAAGTAGTCGACACACAGATTCAGTTCTCTCCGACTCCAGAATACTGTTTCGATACCACCTTTCCGTACGAATTTCCTTTTAAACAATTTATCCGAGAACACTGTATTTCACTCCAAGTCGTAAATCGGCGTGTTTTGCTGAGGATGCAAATGCATATTAACGACCACTTAACGATGGTTAGTCATTATGACGAACAAATACAGGAGCAAATTGTACTCGGTATCGTGGTGCTCAGTTGGTGTTATTACTGCCATGGGTCTGATGAAGAAAGAATTCCATCTCTTGACTATGCGCTTGATGACAAAGCGGATTATTTGAAAGCATTGCCTGACTCTGATGATAAAACAGACAAGGAAGTACAATGGGATGCCAAACTCGGCATCTTTGATTATGGGTATCCACGACCACTTCTTTCCATTTTAGGTAAAAGTATTAAGGACGGATTTGCGACACCTGAAAATCTATTGACACTCTGTGACACACTTCAGCAAGCAATTGACGTAGAGAAGAGAAGTCTGGAACTATCCAAAGCCTGGAAACTCTTCCATTCCTCATTTAAGAGTAATGAAAAGGAGGTAGCTGAAGCGTTCGATGCAGGCTTAAGACAAGTAGCCTCTGATGCTTCATTATATCAGTACAGCCAGGGGATTAACGTTTTAAGGATCTTGGATAAGAATGACCTGGCTAATGAACTTATTGACCTGTTTATCGAAGCGAATAAGAGCAACCCTGACAAGTTAAGGTCAATAACCGACGGCGCATTCCAAGTCAAGGATGAAGAAATGATCAAGCGAGTGGAGTTTGCTTTGAAAGAGATTGATCCACCACCGACGGTAGACGAAATATTGGAAAGACGGCGAGGGACGAACTCTTATAATCAAAAGGAAGCAGATATTCTTGCTCAACTGACAGAAGACGAAATATATGACCTGTTCTTATCTTTCGATGGGCCGGAGCATTCGGCCAATATCCAAGTATTCATTTTACTTTCTGGAAGCAACGCAGAACTGAGAGGGAAAATTCAAAACGTATTTCAGAAAATCGCAGATGCCAGCCCTTTGAATAAACACCGTCTTGTAAAGTTCACCAGTTAGAGTGACTTAAAAAATACTTCTAGAATATCTTTATAATATTCAGGTAATAGCAAAGGGCTGAAGATTTGATGTTGGCGTCCAATGCTAAATAAAGTTTCGGATGCTACTGGGTTTAAATCAACTTTCGAACAAGTGTAACCATGAGCTATTAAACTTCAGAAGTGCTACCGAATGGGACGAAGAAAGCCAACATAGCAGTTCTCCTGCTCACCTTTGGCTACAATATTAGGGAATGGATATTACAGCCGCATCAACAATTACATAATGTAAGCGCCTGGAACTCTTTGCTTGGATGTCTGATTATTTGAATAATATTCTGAACGCTTATATCTCTTATGCTAAACCCTTCATGTTCCGTACTGTTTTCGATTTGGTGACCTTTCTTTGATAGAAATGTTCTTATCATGGGACTATCTGGATAGTAGCTTTCTATAAGGTCAATAACCGGTACCTTAGCTTTAATGACACAAGGAGTTCCGATCTCTCTAAGGATTTGACCGGTTTTCGGATTATGTTCATGCAAGTTATAAAGAGCCTCACCACCCCAAGAACGAAAGAGTCGTTTAATCCCATCAGGATCAAGCAACGGCTCGAAGAAACAAAACCACAACTTATTCTTTCGACAAACATCATCAGCCTGATTTCTCTCAATCAGTAACTCCGCAATATCAGCTGTTATTACGCGATCACTTTTAAGGGATAATATTCTTTCTTTAAGCGACTCTGCGTTTTGTAACTGCATCCCCTTTTGTTCGATATGTGTTATTTCTTTCTTGGTTAGTTTTGTGCAGTGATATCCGATTAATGTGTGGTTTCTCAACAAATCCCGAAGCTTTTTTATTGCTGCATCATATTCGTGCGACGAAGTTTTGTTTATGCATCTACATTCCCAGCCCAGGAAATATCTATAATGTGACTCAAAAAAATCAGTCACATCCGTCGGCCATGAAGTTGGGTCATTTATTGTGATAAGAATAGTTTTCCTCCTCTAACTATAGAAGTCCCAGTTACGAAATAAGCAACTACACATTATGCCTTGCTGTAATGCTCTCTGTGGTAGTTAACATAGTCTATGCATATTAGATGTCTTGTGCTAACTCGGAGCTTTCCTGGCTCTCCCATAAGCGACAAGTCTTCATTTAATGACAAAGCTCCGTTATCAAACATAACGTGATGGTTGGGGCATAAACAGAGAAGGTTATCCAATGTATCAGGCCCGTTGTGAGGTTGTCCTAGGGGCTTAATGTGAGCCGCTTCAGCATACAGGCCAGCACTGGTTTTGATTGCTACTCCACACACCTGGCACTCATAGTTATAGATATCCTTAACTTTCTGAGCCAGCGAAGAGTTTCTGACAAGTCGATTAATCAAAGATGGTCTTCTATCGACTTTACCTTCCCCGGCACCTTTATCGTTCTCACCAGTACCTGATAAAGCATCAAGTGCAACCAACCTGTAACGCCATACCACATAGCCGGATTTCCCGATCTCTGACCAATAATCTTCAACCTCATACAAACCTGCATACACGTAACCTTTCTGTGGGCTAAGTTCATGCTTGTGCTCATGTCCCCTGATAACACGTACAGGTAGTCTTAGAAGTTTACTTTTCGCCAGAGCCAGATTGGTTCGGGTGAGCTCCTGATGTGCGACCTGGATACGTTTGTCGGCGTCTTGACCTCCGGCCCCCGTATAAACGATCACATCACCAAGGTCTTCATCATCTTCATATCCGCCAGAAAGGACAATAGAATCAGCTCCTTCATTCTGAGAACCAGAAATACCTGCCTGCAAAGGCGAATGTACCCCAGCTTTAGCCAGTTCTTTGCGGTTCGCGAACCACTCTCCTGGTTCTACCCCTTTAATATGACCAAATGTACGCATACCTTGTTTCACTCCCCTTGAAGGTATCTGTCTACACTTACTACCCAGCTATTAAAAAGAACCAAAACTATACTGAGAGTCAGCTTCTTGTCTTTTGGTTTTGTAATACCGTATTACACCTAAATCAATTATGAAACCAAACAATATGATTACTCGCGAAGAACTCAAAGCCCTGATGACATCCAGTGCACACCTTCCAGAGAATGCATATTTCACTTACTGTAATGATGAAATAATTGAATTCAGATTAGACAAACCATACTCAATCGAGTTGATAGATGGGATATTAATTCACCTACCCGACGTGCAAAGGCAAATGATTTTGTAAACCTCCCCTAAACTAGTGACATACCTTTTTAGAGTTCTTCGGCGTACACTGAGCCAAGAAGGAGAACTCCTGATGAAAAAGTCCCGATACACAGAAACACAGATCGTTAAGATC
>NZ_JBFNPK010000019.1:0-69742 GCF_040812025.1 Alteromonas nitratireducens | reverse complement strand
GTCTGTCGCGATTTATAATGAGAAAAGGCCGCATCTGGCCCTAAAATACAAAACGCCCGATGAAGTTCACCGGGCGCTTTAAACTGAAATAAGTGTCAACTTATATCAGGACTAGTCAGTCAGAAGGCTTATGACAACGTTTCTTGTGACTCCCCTTCAGCCTCCTCGGCTTTATGGGTTTTCGGCAGCAGCAACTCGGCACGGATTTTCTGCTCAATTTCATTAGCAATGTCAGGGTTTTCCTTAAGGAAATTAATAACATTCGCTTTGCCCTGACCAATGCGGTCGCCTTTATAGCTGTACCAGGCACCGGCTTTGTCCACCAGTTTCTGTTTCACGCCAAGGTCAATCAGTTCGGCTTCTTTACTGATCCCCTCACCGTACTTGATCATAAACTCTGCCTGTTTGAACGGTGGTGCAACCTTGTTCTTAACCACCTTCACGCGGGTTTCGTTACCGACGACTTCGTCGCCTTCTTTTACCGAACCGATGCGACGGATATCCAGACGTACTGATGAGTAGAACTTCAGTGCGTTACCACCGGTTGTGGTTTCCGGGTTACCGAACATCACACCAATCTTCATACGGATCTGGTTGATGAAAATACACAGGGTGTTGGAGCGCTTGATATTACCGGTCAGTTTACGCAGCGCCTGAGACATTAATCGCGCCTGCAAACCAACGTGTGAGTCGCCCATATCCCCTTCAATCTCTGCTTTCGGTGTCAATGCAGCAACCGAGTCAACAATCACTACATCTACCGCACCTGAACGTACCAGCATGTCGCAGATTTCCAGTGCCTGTTCACCGGTGTCCGGCTGTGATACCAGCAGATCATCAATATTTACACCCAGTTTTTCGGCATAAACCGGATCGAGTGCGTGTTCAGCATCAACGAATGCACAGGTTTTTCCTTTTTTCTGCGCTTCGGCAATAACCTGCAGGGTCAGCGTGGTTTTACCCGATGACTCAGGACCATAAATTTCAACGACACGACCACATGGCAGACCGCCAATCCCAAGCGCAATATCAATGCTCAGTGACCCGGTAGAAATGGCTTCAATATCCATCGCCTGGTTATCACCAAGACGCATAATGGCGCCCTTACCGAATTGCTTTTCAATTTGTCCGACAGCCGCCGACAGGGCTTTTGATTTGTTATCGTCCACGTCACTATCCTCTGGGATTTGCACTTGAATTTGGGTTGGCATACTACCAACGATTGACGGCATTCTATACTGTACAATTATACAGTTTCAAGTATTTCTGAGAAATTTAAACAATGGCAGAAAACGGGCCCGGAGGAAGGCTTACAAATCAAAACACGCCGTAAACCCATCCATGGGGGCTCTCCAATCGCATCCCTGCGATTGGAAGGTTTTGATTTGTAAGCCTTCCTCCGTCCCCTCTTCATATCCTCTGTTGCGTACTAGTTATTCAACCATTGAAAGACAAAGCGAAGTGCATAAGCAATCGCTTGCTCCCGTATGTGTTGACGGCTGCCATCGAACTGTTGTTTTTCGGTGACAATCTCGCCATTAAGATAAAAGCCGAACCAGACTAAACCGACCGGCTTTTCTGCTGAGCCGCCACCGGGACCGGCGACACCGCTTACCGATATAGCCACTTCGGATTCTGCAATACGAGCAACGCCGCTGACCATTTCTTCCACGGTTTCGGCAGACACAGCCCCAAAGTGCTCAAGGGTTTGGGTACTCACCCCTAACCTGTCGTGCTTTGCGTCATTCGAGTAGGTAACCCATGACTGTCTGAACCAGTCAGACGAGCCGGCAACCTGGGTAAACGTGTAAGCCAGACCGCCGCCGGTGCAGGACTCGGCACACGAGATGGTCCAGTTTCGCTTGCGCAGCGCATCCCCTAACGCACAGATTTCTTCGTGGGTAGGTAAGGTTGTCGTTGAAAAAGGAAAGTGCATAACAATAATACGAAGCCAGTCGGTAAAATGTCATTGTAATATACAATCGGCTTTTCAGACTGACCACCCGCAGTGGTACACTTGCTGTTTGTAAGACTGAGTTCATGAACACCAACACGAGGCTGATTTGGAATCACATACGCCAATGATGCGCCAGTATCTGGAGATTAAGGCGCAACACCCAAACATTTTGCTGTTTTATCGCATGGGCGACTTCTACGAGCTGTTTTATGACGACGCCAAGAAGGCGGCGTCATTGCTGGACATATCGCTTACCGCACGAGGCAAATCCGGCGGCGATCCAATCCCCATGGCAGGGGTACCCTATCACGCCGTAGAAGGTTATCTGGCACGGTTGGTTAAGATGGGCGAATCGGTCGCAATCTGCGAGCAGGTCGGCGATCCGGCCACCAGCAAAGGGCCGGTTGAACGTCAGGTTCAGCGCATTGTTACGCCGGGCACGGTCACCGACGAAGCATTGCTTGAGGAGCGCCGCGATAACATTCTGGCTGCAGTCTGTGGCCACAGTATGCACTATGGGCTGGCAACCCTGGATGTGAGCAGCGGCCGCTTTGTGGTCAGTGAGCCAGACAGCGACGAACAACTGCTGGCCGAACTACAGCGTCTGAATCCTGCCGAATTACTTTATCCTGAAGGCTTTGACAGCCTGGCGCTGATTGAACAAAGAAAAGGGTTACGGCGGCGTCCCGACTGGGAGTTTGATATTGATACCGCGGTCACTCAGTTAACCGCCCAGTTCGAAACCCGCGAGCTGAGTGGTTTCGGTGTCGACGATCTTAGCAAAGGACTTGGCGCGGCAGGCTGCGTACTGCAGTACGTAAAAGACACACAGCGTACTGCACTGCCCCACATTCGTCAGATTCAGAAGGAACAACAGGACACCTTTGTGCAACTGGATGCGGCAACCCGCCGCAATCTGGAGCTGACCCATAACCTGCAGGGTGGTCAGGACAATACGCTGTTTAAAGTCATGGACAGCACCTGCACCGCCATGGGAAGTCGCTTACTGCAACGCTTCCTGCATGCACCGGTCACCGACCGTCATACGCTGACCGCACGCCAGGATGTGGTTGAGGCCATGATCGCCATGCCGCCCGATGCGCTGCGTGACACGTTAAAATCCATTGGTGATATTGAACGTATCATGGCGCGGCTGGCGCTACGCTCAGCCCGCCCCCGCGATTTTGCGCGGCTGCGAAATGCGCTTAACCTGCTGGATGACGTTCACGGATCACTGGCAGGATATGACACCCCGCTTATCGCCGGGTTGCGTAACAAAGTCAGTGCCTATCCTGAGCTGCAGGATCTGCTGAACCGGGCGATTATCGACAACCCACCGGTGGTGATCCGTGACGGTGGCGTGATTGCCCCGGGTTACAGTGCCGAACTTGATGAGCTGCGCGCCTTGTCCCAGGGTGCCACCGATTACCTTGATGCCATGGAAGTCAGGGAACGCGAGCGTACCGGCATCAGCACGCTGAAGGTGGGATACAACAAGGTGCACGGCTTCTTCATCGAAATCAGCCGGGCCGCCAGTGCCAATGCACCGGCCGATTACATCCGCCGCCAGACCCTGAAGAATACCGAACGCTACATTACCCCTGAGCTGAAAGAGCACGAAGACAAGGTGCTCACCAGCCAGAGCCGCGCACTGGCGCTGGAAAAGCAGCTCTACGACGCCCTGTTCGATACTATTGCACCACATATCAGTGCACTGATGGATACCGCAGCTGCGTTGTCGGAGCTGGATGTGCTCGCGTGTTTTGCCGAGCGCGCACTGACGCTCGACTGGCACCGACCTACGTTATCTGCCGAGCAGGTGCTCACTTATCAGGAAGGCCGCCACCCTGTGGTCGAACAGGTCATGTCAGATCCGTTCATTGCCAACCCGCTGTGTCTGGATGCCAGTCAGCGCATGCTGATTATTACCGGCCCCAACATGGGCGGTAAGTCGACCTACATGCGCCAGACCGCGCTGATTGTCCTGATGGCACACATCGGCAGTTTTGTGCCAGCCAAAAGCGCCACCATTGGCCCCATCGACCGAATATTTACCCGCATTGGCGCGTCAGATGATCTGGCGTCCGGACGCTCTACCTTCATGGTGGAGATGACCGAAACGGCCAACATTATGCACAACGCCACCGACCGCTCGCTGGTGCTGATGGACGAAATTGGTCGCGGCACCAGCACCTATGACGGTCTGTCACTGGCCTGGGCATGCGCCAGCTATCTGGCAGACAAACTCAACGCTTACACGCTGTTTGCCACGCATTATTTTGAGCTTACCGCGCTGCCCGACTCTCATCCGCAGGTGGCCAATGTCCACCTGGACGCCGTCGAGCACGACGATACGATCCGCTTTATGCATAAAGTGGAATCCGGCGCGGCCAGTAAAAGTTATGGCCTGCAGGTAGCGCAACTGGCCGGTGTTCCGCGCCAGGTTATTGAGTCTGCCCGTGCCAAACTGGCCGTACTGGAATCCAGCAAAGTGGTCAGCGACAGTGAGACGGCAAACGCGCTGGCCACTCCGGCGCCACAACCCGCCCAAACCCATCTGCACTTCCCGGATAAACCTCATCCGGTGATCGATGCACTGGAAAAACTGAACCCGGATGAGCTGTCACCCCGGCAGGCACAGGATCTCATCTACACGTTAAAACGCCTGAGCGAGAATTAGGTGACGTTAAAACGGGCAAACAGATTGTTTGCCCGTTGCTGATTCGCTATACTATTACCCCGTCCTGGTGCGGCCCGTCATTACTGCCGCCCAACATTGATTACCCTTACAACCCAACGCCTTAGGTTTCGCATGACAAATTATATTTTCGTCACCGGTGGTGTCGTATCATCGCTTGGTAAAGGTATTGCTGCTGCATCACTTGCCGCTATTCTTGAAGCACGTGGTCTTACTGTCACCATGTTAAAGCTTGATCCTTACATCAACGTCGACCCGGGCACCATGAGCCCGATTCAGCACGGCGAAGTGTTTGTAACGGATGACGGTGCCGAGACCGACCTTGACCTGGGTCACTATGAGCGATTTATCCGTACCCGCATGACCAAGCGCAACAACTTCACCACAGGACGGGTGTATGAAGAAGTATTGCGACGCGAGCGCCGGGGCGACTATCTGGGCGCAACCATTCAGGTTATTCCACATATTACCAATGAGATTAAGCGCCGGGTAATTGAAGGTGCAGAAGGCCATGACGTCGCGATTGTTGAAATTGGCGGCACCGTTGGTGACATCGAGTCACAGCCGTTTCTGGAAGCAATCCGTCAGCTTGGCACCGAGCTTGGCCGTGACCACGCCATGTACATGCACCTGACACTGGTGCCTTATATGCCCGCATCAGGTGAAGTTAAAACCAAACCAACACAGCACTCTGTCAAAGAGCTGCGTTCTATTGGTATTCAGCCGGATATTCTGGTGTGCCGTTCTGTCGGCGCCCTGCCTGCAACTGAGCGTTCCAAAATTGCGCTGTTCACTAACGTGGCAGAAAAAGCGGTTATCTCACTGAAAGACGTCGACAGTATTTACCGTATCCCTGCCGCACTGAAAGCGCAGGGTATGGATCAACTGGTGGTTGACCGTTTCCGTCTGAACTGCAAAGAAGCTGACCTGACGGAGTGGGAACAGGTTCTGTATGCCGAATCGAACCCGACTGGCGAAGTCAATATTGGCATGGTTGGTAAATATGTTGAACTGCCGGATGCCTATAAGTCGGTTAACGAAGCGCTGAAACACGCGGGTCTCAAAAACCGCCTGACCGTAAATATCCATTACATTGATTCGCAGGATATCGAGAGTAAAGGCACAGACATGCTGAAGAAGCTGGACGCTATTCTGGTACCTGGCGGATTTGGCGAGCGTGGCATCGAAGGTAAAATTGCTGCCGTGCGCTTTGCGCGTGAAAACAAAGTCCCTTACCTGGGCATTTGTCTGGGAATGCAGGTGGCACTCATTGAGTACGCCCGCAATGTGGTAGGCATGGAAGGCGCCAACAGCACAGAATTCGACCCGGAAACACCCTACCCGGTCGTCGGCCTTATCACCGAATGGCTTGACGCCGCGGGCACCAAGGAAAAACGTGATGAAAGCTCAGACCTGGGCGGCACGATGCGCCTGGGCAGCCAGCTTTGCCACCTTATCCCGGGCACCAAAGTTCACAGCATTTATGGCAACGACGAAATCTACGAGCGTCACCGTCACCGCTATGAGGTCAACAACAACCTGCGCGACCAGATTGAGGGCGCTGGCCTGAAGGTGAGTGGTTTGTCCACTGACAAACGTCTTGTCGAAGTGATTGAAATACCAGACCATCCGTGGTTCATTGCGGGCCAGTTCCACCCGGAATTCACGTCTACGCCACGTGACGGGCACCCGCTGTTTACCGGATTTGTTGCCGCAGCAGGCAAGTTTCAGAAAGAGAATCATTAATTTATAACATTCAGGAAACGTCCGTTTGGGTGGCGTTCTAAACAACATATTGAGGAAAAACTATGGCGAAAATCAGTCGCATCATTGGTCGTGAGATCCTTGACTCACGCGGAAACCCCACCGTAGAAGCAGATGTCTATCTGGATAGCGGTGTGATGGGACGTGCAGCCGCACCATCAGGTGCGTCTACCGGTTCTCGCGAAGCACTGGAACTGCGCGATGGCGATAAATCCCGCTACCTGGGCAAAGGTGTTACCAAAGCCGTTGCTGCCATCAATAATGTTATTGCCCCTGCACTGCTGGGTCAGGATCCGGTTGAACAAGCCGCCATCGATGACACCATGATTAAGCTGGACGGCACAGAAAACAAAGAAACGCTGGGCGCCAACGCAATCCTGGCGGTGTCTCTGGCAGTAGCAAAAGCGGCCGCCGCAGAGAAGGGCGTCGCGCTTTACGAACACATCGCTGACCTCAACGGTACGCCGGGACAATACTCTATGCCAGTGCCAATGATGAACATCATCAACGGTGGTGAGCATGCCGACAATAACGTTGATATCCAGGAATTCATGGTTCAGCCGGTTGGCGCTGCGAGCTTCAAAGAAGCGCTGCGTATGGGTGCGGAGATTTTCCACAGCCTTAAAAAAGTGTTGTCAGCCAAAGGCCTTAATACCGCCGTTGGTGACGAGGGCGGTTTTGCCCCGAACCTGAGCTCTAATGCAGAAGCCCTGGCGGTCATTGTTGAAGCGGTAGAAAATGCTGGCTACAAAATGAATGAAGATGTCACGCTGGCGCTTGATTGTGCGAGTTCAGAGTTTTACAAAGACGGCCAGTATGTGTTGTCAGGCGAAGACAAAACCTTCGATTCGGAAGGCTTTGGGGATTACCTGGCAGAGCTGGTGCAGCGATATCCAATCGTGTCTATCGAAGACGGCCTGGATGAGAGTGACTGGGACGGCTGGGCATCGCTGACCAGGAAAATCGGCGACAAAGTACAGCTGGTCGGTGACGATTTGTTCGTAACCAACACCAAGATCCTTAAGCGCGGTATTGATAACGGCATTGGTAACTCAATCCTTATCAAGTTCAACCAGATTGGCTCGCTGACAGAAACACTCAATGCCATCAGCATGGCCAAAGAGGCCGGTTTCACTGCGGTAATTTCACACCGCAGCGGCGAGACCGAAGATGCTACCATCGCGGATCTGGCAGTAGGTACGGCTGCAGGCCAGATTAAAACAGGCTCTCTGTGCCGTTCAGATCGCGTTGCAAAATATAACCAGCTGCTGCGCATCGAGGAAGCACTCGGCTCGCAGGCGGTGTACCGCGGCCGCAGCGAAATTAAAGGTCAGTAAGACAAAAAAGGGGATAGCCGTAGCTATCCCCTTTTTTTACTGCTACGTTATGGCTATTTAGTCGTACACTGCAGCGCTATGCCCCAGGCTTCTGACAACCCGTCCACTCAGACCGATATTTTCGGCCATCAGAGTCTGTCTGAGGGCAACGGCCAGCCTATCGCCGAGCTTTGCAATGCGCTGTACGAACGCGAGCTTGCCAGCCTCGCGACCCACGGCCCTTCGCAAATCAGCCTGCTGCGTCGGCGCCTGAGCGGACTGCCCTATTATGTAAAACGGGCAGCCTACGAGCTTGCCCACCATCAGTCACCGCTTGAGGTCGATACTCATAATGCCAGCTGGCAGGCCAAACAGGCCGCGAAATGCCCCGGCAAACAGCCCGACAGCGATAAAACTGCAGACTGGTTCTCACAGTATGCCGCGCCTGGCCTGGTGGTTCCGGTGCTGATCACCCGCCTTGATAATGAGCATATCGAACTGGACTCTGTCGATCGGGTTGAACGCGACAGTCTGCGACTGCACACCAACAAATATGGCTGGTTTACGTTTAACGGTGCCCCTGAACAAACTGCGTCGGCTAATGAGCCCTCCCGCCAGTTAGTCAAACCGTCCAAAGCCACCATGACTGCCGCCTGCTGTGGACACAGCTGGAATCATAAAGGCCGCATCAGTCCCCGAGCGCTCAGCCTGCGCGAAATGATGTTGTCATTCGGGATTAACTGGAAAACGTTTCGCCTTAACCCGAAAAAAACCTGACTTGCAAGTTTCTCTACCCATCATCAGGCATTTTTATACCGAACATTGTAAACAAAGGTTGACCCCACAGACTTCCCCCGTTACATTGACTGTCACGAACTGGTCAGACAGTAACAAACAATTTATGCAGGCTACTTTTCTACTATCTATCCTTCTTCTTATGGCAGCAAGACTGCACGGGTAGATTGCGAGTAGCAAACAACACAAAAAACCCGTGCCCCGCACGGGTTTTTTTTTGACTGAATACAGAGAGAGCGCCATGACAAATCAGGTCAAAATCTTCGATACCACGCTCAGAGACGGTGAGCAGGCCTTACCGGCCAGTTTAAGTGCCAGGGAAAAACTTCAGATTGCGCTTGCGCTGGAACGTCTCGGTGTGGACATTATCGAAGCCGGTTTTCCGGTATCGTCGCCTGGTGATTTTCGCTCGGTACAGATGATTGCCAAAGAAGTGAAAAATGCCACCGTCTGCGGGCTCTCCCGTGCCTTACCCGCGGACATCGACGCCTGTGGTGAGGCCCTGAAGGTGGCTGACCAGTTTCGTATTCATACCTTTATTGCCACCTCGGATATTCACGTTAACGCCAAACTGAGAAAGTCTCAGGACGAGATTGTTGAGATGGCTGTAGCGGCGGTAAAGCATGCGCGTCGCTACACTGACGATGTAGAGTTTTCCTGCGAGGATGCCGGACGCACGCATATTGACTACCTGTGCCGCATGGTAGAAGCCGCTATCACTGCGGGAGCGAGTACAGTTAACATTCCAGACACCGTCGGCTACACAACGCCAACAGAGTTTGGTGGCATTATCCGCACCCTGTTTGAGCGCGTTCCGAACATCGACAAAGCGACGATTTCGGTGCACTGCCATAATGATCTGGGTCTGGCGGTAGCCAACTCGCTGGCCGCGGTTGAACAAGGCGCGCGCCAGGTAGAGTGCACGATCAACGGGATTGGCGAACGGGCCGGTAATGCCGCGCTGGAAGAAATTGCCATGATCCTGAAAACCCGTCATGCCCTGCTCGGACTGGATACCCGCATCAACAGCACAGAAATTTCGCGGACCTCCAAACTGGTCAGCCAGTTATGTAACATGCCGGTGCAATCCAACAAAGCGATTGTCGGCGGCAATGCGTTCAGCCATTCCTCCGGCATCCATCAGGATGGCGTGCTGAAAGCCCAGAATACCTACGAAATCATGACGCCCGAAAGTGTCGGCATAAACAAAAACAACCTGAACCTTACCTCACGCTCCGGCCGGCATGTCATCAAACATCGTCTTACCGAGCTTGGCTATCAGCCTGACGATTATGATCTGGATGCGGTTTATGACGCATTTCTGAAGCTGGCAGACAAAAAAGGGCAGGTTTATGACTATGACCTTGAAGCGCTGCTGTTTTTTGATAAACAAAAGCATGACCATGCGCATTACCAGTTACTTTACTTACAGGCGACATCCGGGCGTGAAATTATTCCCAGCGCAACGGTGAAAATGCAGATTGGCGATGATGTCGTTACCCGCGCAGCAGTTGGTAACGGGCCGGTCGATGCCGCCTACAAAGCCATCATGGACATGATAGGTCATGAAGACATTGACGTGGTCGACTTCAAACTCGACTCCAAGGGCGAAGGTGCCGATGCACTGGCCCAGGTCAGTGTCATCGCTGAATATAACCACCGCCGTTTCCATGGTATCGGCCTGGCAACCGACATTGTCGAGGCCGGCGTGAAAGCGCTGATTTTCGTACTTAACAACACTCACCTGGCTGATCAGATTGACAGGCAGCGAAACCAACAAGAACGTGTAGCAGGAGTTTAAATGAGCCAGTATTCAATTGCCGTGCTCGCCGGTGACGGCATCGGGCCGGAAGTCATGCAGGAAGCCAACAAGGTACTGGATGTTATCGAGCAGCAGTTTGGCCTGACCCTGTCCCGCACACCTTACGCGGTCGGCGGTTATGCCATTGACACCGAAGGCGAGGCCCTGCCGCCCGCTACCTTGCAGGGCTGTGAGCAGGCCGATGCCATTCTGTTTGGGTCTATCGGCGGCCCCAAATGGGATAACCTACCACTGGAACAACGACCGGAGCGTGCCGCCCTGCTGACCCTACGCAGCCACTTCGACCTGTTCAGTAATCTGCGCCCCGCGCGTATTTACCCTGGTCTGGAGTCGCTCTCGCCACTGCGCCTTGATATTGCCTCGGCTGGCGTTGATGTGCTGGTGGTACGGGAACTCACCAGTGGCATCTACTTTGGCCAGCCTAAGGGACGGGAGGGCAGCGGCGACGACGAGTTTGCGTTTGACACCATGCGTTACAGCCGTCGTGAGATCCAGCGCATTGCGGTAGCAGCGTTTGAAGCCGCGCGCAAACGCAAGGGCCATGTGACGTCCGTGGATAAAGCCAACGTGCTGTCTTGCAGTCGCCTGTGGCGCGAGGTCACCGAAGAGGTGGCGCTGTCTTACCCGGATGTCACGCTGGACCATATCTACATTGACAATGCCACCATGCAGCTCATGAAAAATCCCGCACAGTTCGACGTGATGCTGTGCTCGAACCTGTTCGGCGACATCATTTCTGACGAATGCGCCATGATGACCGGCTCAATGGGGTTGCTTCCCTCTGCCAGCATGAATGAAGATGGGTTCGGCCTGTTCGAGCCTGCCGGAGGATCGGCCCCCGACATCGCAGGCAAAGGCATTGCAAACCCTATTGCCCAGATCCTGTCAGCGTCTATGATGCTGCGTTACAGCCTGAATCAGCCCATTGCGGCCGATGCCATTGATGCCGCGGTCGTCGCGACACTGGCCAGGGGCGTGGTGACCGCAGAATTGCTGACCGCCGAGAATACGGGGCCAGCCGCAAGTACGTCTGAAGTCGGCGATGAAGTGGTTCGTCAGTTAAAAGCGCAGGAGAAGTAAGATGGCAAAAACCCTGTACGAAAAAGTCTTTCAGGCTCATGTTGTCGACCAGCTTGGCGATGACAGCCTGCTGTATATTGACCGGCACCTTATTCATGAGGTGACCTCACCACAGGCCTTTGCCGGCCTCAATGAAAAAGGCAGAAAAGTGCGCCGTCCGGATCGCACCATAGCCACGATGGATCACAGTATTTCCACACAGTCGCTGGCGCTGGACGCCTGTGGGCCGCAAAACGCGCTGCAGCTGACGACCCTGGCCAATAACTGCAAAGCGCACGGCATCACCCTGTTCCCGGTCGGTCACCAGAAACAGGGCATCGTGCATGTAATGGGGCCTGAACTCGGGCTGATCCTGCCGGGCATGACCGTGGTCTGCGGCGACTCCCATACCGCAACACATGGCGCTTTCGGGGCGCTTGCCTTTGGCATTGGCACCTCACAGGTCGAGCATGTCCTCGCCACACAAACGCTTAAACAGAGCCGCGCAAAAACCATGCTGGTAAATGTAGCGGGTACGCTGGCCGACGGGCTCACGGCCAAAGACATTATTCTTGCCATCATTGGCAAAATTGGTCATGCCGGCGCCACCGGGCATGTCATTGAATATGCGGGCGAAGCCATCAGAGGTCTGTCGATGGAAGCTCGCATGACCATTTGCAATATGAGCATTGAAGCCGGCGCCAAAGCCGGCATGATTGCCCCTGACGAGACTACCTTTGCTTACATCAAAGGCCGCGAATATGCGCCTGATGGTACGCTGTGGGACGAGGCGCTGGCCTACTGGCAGACCCTGCACAGTGATGATGACGCCACGTTCGACACCGTGGTTGAGCTGCATGCTGACGAGATTGCCCCGCAGGTGACCTGGGGAACCAACCCGGGTCAGGTAATTGGTGTGACATCGCCGGTTCCGTCACCGGATGATTTTGCCGACCCGATTGAACATGAAAGTGCGGTTAAGGCGCTGAAATACATGGGGCTGCAACCGGGAGACCGGCTTACTGATACGCCAGTGTCGCATGTGTTTATTGGTTCCTGCACCAACGGCCGCATCGAGGATTTACGCGCAGCAGCAGCGATAGCTGCCAAAGGTAAGGTAGCCGACTCGGTGACTGCCATTGTGGTGCCCGGATCCGGGGCGGTAAAACGTCAGGCCGAACAGGAGGGACTGGACAAAGTGTTTATCGAGGCAGGCTTTGAATGGCGGCTACCGGGCTGCTCTATGTGTCTTGGCATGAATGACGACTTGCTGCAGCCCGGCGATCGTTGTGCGTCTACCAGCAACCGGAACTTTGAAGGTCGTCAGGGACGAGGGGCACGCACCCACCTGGTCAGCCCGGCGATGGCAGCGGCAGCAGCGCTGAAAGGCCGTTTTGCAGATATCAGAGAATTCCAGGAGTAAGTAATGACAGGATTTACCCAGCATACCGGCACAGCCGCCCCGCTTGATCAGGCAAACGTCGATACCGACCAGATCATTCCGAAGCAGTTTCTGACCAGCGTAAGCCGCGCCGGTTTTGGCAAACACCTGTTTCATGACTGGCGTTATCTGGACACCGAAGAGAAGGTGCCTAACCCTGATTTCACGCTCAACAAACCCGACTATGCCGGTGCCAGTATTCTGCTGGCGCGCGAAAATTTTGGGTGTGGTTCAAGCCGTGAACACGCCCCCTGGGCACTGGCGGACTTCGGATTTAAGGTGATCATTGCAACCAGCTTTGCCGATATTTTTTACGGTAACTGCATTAACAATCAGTTACTGCCGGTTGCCCTGGCAAGCGCGGACATGGATACCCTGTTTGGTCTGGTAAAAAGCGCGCCAGATACCGCCATCACTGTAGACCTGGCTGAACAGACCGTTACCGCCGGCAACTGGCAGGCCAGCTTCGGGATTGCCGAACACCATAAGCAGAATCTGCTCAAAGGACTGGATGCTATTGGTCAAACTCTTGAGCTGACCGAGCGAATTGCAGAATTTGAACAACGCCAGCCCGCCTGGCTCTAGCGATCATTGCCGGTTACAAGGCACTGTAACCGGCATCACTTCCTGTCTGCTTAGCCTTAAGTTTACCTCCTCCTGTCATCGCATCGTGGTATACTTTCCTGTGTTTTTTTGACTATCATAAAGCAGTAAACAAGGACGAGGAATTTGCGCTCGTGAAATCCGGCAGGACCTTGATGCTACTGCCACCTGACCCTCTTTGCACACAGGAGAAACCATGCTGAAAAAGGTCGCAATCGATGAATTGATTCCGGGTATGTATGTTAACCAGGTACTCGAACAGACCGGACGTCTGAAAATGCGATCCAAAGGGCTGGTAAAAACTCAGTCGGTAATTGATGCTCTGAAAGCAAAAGGGATCCTGACGGTGGAGGTAGATCTTGATAAGTCCCGCCTGCCTGAATCTCAAGAAACCGCAAATGAGCCCAGGCCCGGGTCTGCCGCTGAATCGGCGCCAAAGGCAAAACGCACAAACCAGGAGGCGCTGAGTGAAGCCAGCGACCTGTATTCACAGGCTAAGTCCATTCAGAAAGGGTTTATTAATGCCCTGAACCGCGAAGCACCGAAAGACTTAAGTACCATGAGCGACCTTTCGGCCAGCCTGATGGACAGCGTGTTTGATAACAAAGACGCCATGTCATGCCTGACCATGATCAAGGATACTGACGCCTACCTGCTGGAACACTCTATCAACTGCAGCATCCTGATGGGCATGTTCACTGAACATCTCGGCTATGACCGCGAGACCATTGAAGAAGCCGCACTTGGCGCCCTGCTGATGGACGTTGGCATGTCTTCATTGCCTGAAGAGTTACGTATCACCAATGGCAAGTTGTCGGCGGCAGATATGGCCACGGTCAGAAGCCATGTGGAAGTGGGCCTCGATATGCTGGAACAGTGTGGTGACATCTCTGATCTGGTGCTTAACATTATCGAGCAGCATCATGAGCGCGTAGATGGTAGTGGCTACCCGAAAGGGCTGAGTGGCGAAGCGATTGAACCACTGGCAAGAGCCGCCGCCATTATCGACTCTTATGATGCAATGATCTCAAACCGTCCGCACAAACAAAGTATTACCCCGACCCAGGCACTGAAGCGCCTGACCAAAGAGAAAGGCCTCGATCAGGATTTGGTCAAACAGTTCGTGCAGTGTATCGGCGTTCATCCGGTCGGCTCACTGGTGCGCCTGGCCAGTGGCAAGCTGGGTATTGTGTCACATATCGGTGAAAACGATATGCTGAGCCCGGTAGTGATGACCTTCTACAGCACTAACGGCGACGGCGGTTACCGTGAGATTAAGCGGGTTGACCTGTCGCACAGTGACGATGAGATTGTGTCGGGGATCCGGCCCGAAGAGTTTAATATCAACCTCGGTAAATTCTTCCGCGAAGTGTTTATTCACCAGGTACCCGGCTAACCCTTACCAGTCAGTCAGGGCCGCCATCGTAAATAATTCTTCTTCAAACCCCAGCACCACCAGCTGGGGTTCAATGCTGACAATCTGCACCCGATCATCAATCCAGTCACCCTCACCCAGTTGTTTGCCGTTTACCCGTACCCAGCGATCTCGTTTTTTAGACGCATACATATGGGCACTAAAGTTCATTGTGGGTAACCGGGTCAGCAAACGCACCGGCAACTGATCCACACGCGGCAGGTTGTCATGAACCGTCACTTTCGGTTCCATGCTCTCACCGTCCTGCGCTTCATTGTCCAGCGCTTCAACCGCTTTATTGAATCTGGCCAGCAAGTCGGCCGACACTTTCACATCACTGTCCTGTGGCTGGTTCAGAATACGCCCCTCAACATCATCCGCGTTGGGCGCTGCATCGGAAGCGGATTGTTGCGCCACGGTCGTCGCCGCCGGCTCAGGCGTTGCCTTATCCTGACTGCCTTGTGCTTGCCCGGCCTGCACCACGGACTGCGTCTCTCCGGACAGCATGCCTGCGGCGTTATCCGGCTGCGGCTTCTGCAACGCCTCAGAAGGCGCTGCGGCGGACGACTGCACAGCCACCGGCGTCACTGTCGATTCGGTGGAAGACCCCGCGGTTTGCGGACCTGCGGCTTTCGGCCACCATAACGAATAGGTCGCCGCGGTAAAGCCAATACTCAGCCCGCCAAGAATAATCAGAGCAAAGACCAAGCTCTGGCGCAGGTACAGTTTCCACACCGACGGCAGGCTCTGCACGGTGGGTAAAAACAGACTGCGGTTAAACTGATCTGACAGCGTATGGTCAACCCGGGCGGTGGTGTCATGCTGACCGCGCAACAGCGCCTGAGTCTGGGTCCGATGTGTGACCGGTGTGGCAATTTCTACCGTTTGCTCAGGGTCCACCTCTACTTCCTGCACCCCCATTTCGGCCAGTCCCTGGACCATTGCTTCGCTGCTGACCAGGCCGGATTTTCGAATTTTAACCGGACCATTCTGACGGGTGATCTGAATAATCACCATGCCCGGCTTTACCTGCTCAATGCCGATACGCTCAGACATACAGCCTCCCGACACCATAGCCCACGGCAATCGCCACAATAAAGCTCAGCACCAGGGTCACCTTGCGCTGACTCTGGATACGCTGCGCCACCACATCCTCACCCAGGATCTGCTCCGCGGCAGCAATGAACATCGACTTTCTCACCACCGCGTACTGGCGGGTAAAAGACAGGGTCAGGGCGCGGTCACATAGCAGGTTAATGACACGCGGGATCCCGCCGGTTATCTGATGCACGGCTTTGAGGGTGTGTTTACTGAAAATGCTGATATCTCCGTTTGCCACCGACAGCCGGTGAGCAATGTAGGCAGAGACTTCAGGGGCTGTCAGCGGTAACAGGTGATACCGGGCTGTGATGCGTTGTGCCAGCTGACGAAGCTCATTACGCTTGAGCAATTGCTGTAACTCCGGCTGGCCAATCAGCACCACTTTGAGTAATTTTTCGCGGTTGGTTTCCAGGTTGGTCAGTAAGCGCAGTTGTTCGAGCACTTCCGGCATGAGGTGCTGCGCCTCATCCACCATTAGCACTGTGTTCAGGCCCGCCTGATGATTGTCAGCCAGTTTGGCCAGGATCCGATCGGTAAAATATTTCAGACTCGCTTTGTCTGCGTCGTAGCTCACCCCCAGTTCATCACAGACTGTGGCAAGCAGCTCCAGTGCCGATAGCGTCGGATTGAGGATCATTGCAACCTGGGTATTATCCGGTAACTGCTGCAACAGCTTACGCGACACGGTGGTCTTCCCCGTACCGACCTCTCCGGTCAGCATCACAAACCCACCACTTTCGCGCAATCCAAAGGTGAGGTGCGCCAGCGCCTCTTTGTGACGCGGGCTCATGTAAAGGTAATCCGGGTTGGGCGCAATCGAAAACGGGTTATCATTCAACCCGTAATAGTTGAGATACATGCACTGCCTGACTGGAATGAAATTAGTGTCTGGAAGTAAACTACCAGAGCCATGCAAGATGTCAAAACTTGCCAGCAATCTGTGTACAGGTAAGGCATAATTAACCCCGAAAATTCGCAATAAAGAGACTTTCAGCAACATGCAAACGTATTTGGTTGGCGGCGCCGTTCGAGATGAATTACTTGGCCGACAGGTGACTGAACGCGACTATGTGGTGGTTGGCGCCACCGAGCAGGAGATGCTTGACCGCGGTTTTACGCGGGTGGGTAGCGATTTCCCCGTCTTCCTGCATCCGCAGACCAAAGAAGAATACGCCCTGGCCCGTACCGAGCGTAAAAGTGGTAACGGCTACACCGGGTTTGTGTGCAATGCCTCGCCCGATGTCACGCTGGAGCAGGACTTACTACGCCGGGACCTGACGGTTAACGCCATGGCGCGCGATGAACATGGCGCACTTATCGACCCCTACCACGGCCTTGACGATCTGCATCAGCGTACGTTGCGCCATGTGTCCGGGGCGTTTGCAGAAGATCCGCTGCGGGTGTTCCGGGTTGCACGTTTCGCTGCACGGTATGCGCACCTGGGGTTTCAGGTACATGCCGACACCCTGTTGCTGATGCAAAAGATGGCTGCCGACGGTGAGCTTGCTCACCTCACGGCCGAGCGGGTATGGACCGAAACCCGTCGCAGCCTGATGGAAAACGATCCCGATGTGTATTTTCGTGTGCTTGCCGACAGCCAGGCCCTCACGGTGTGGTTCAGTGAGCTCCCACCGCCGCCTCACGCGGCGTATGATGCACTTCGTCGCTGTGGTTCGATGGCGTTACCGCTGGAAGCGCGGATGGCTGTGCTGTGTGCGACACTCAGCGTGGATGAGGCCACCCGGCTTTGTGCAAGGCTAAAAGCACCGAACACGGTATCTGCCCTCGCGGCACTGGTGGCCGCGCATTTGCCGCAGGTTTGTCAGTCGCGTCTGTCTGCCTGCGACGTGCTGACGCTGTTCAACCAGACCGACGCCTGGCGCAAGCCTGAACGATTTACTCTGCTGTTAAAAACCATCAGGTGCTACTGCCCCGATGCCCATACCGATTACCTGCAGTCCGCCCTTACCGCAGCGCAGGCCGTCGACGCTGGCGCTATTGCCAGACAGGGGCTGAAAGGCCCTGACATCAAAGCTGCCATTGCCAGCGCCCGGCACGATGCCATTGCAGACGTTATCGGTGAATTTTGAGCGGCATTCGCGCCGGTAAATGCTACAATACGCGCCATTAATGACAGGTAACGATTATTCATGACTTTCGAAGATCTCGAACTCGACGATGCAATTATCCAGGCGGTAACTGACCTGGGGTACAAACAACCCACCACCATTCAGTCTGAAGTGATCCCCGTGGCAATGGACGGTAAAGACGTGCTGGCCAGTGCCCCTACCGGAACCGGTAAAACAGCCGCATTCCTGCTGCCGGCCATTCAGTTTCTGCTCGACTTCCCGCGTCAGAATCCGGGTGCATCCCGTATTCTCATTCTGACACCAACGCGCGAACTCGCGCTGCAGGTGTATGAGCAGGCGCTGGCACTGACCAAACACACCGACCTGATTTGTGGTGTGATCACCGGTGGCATTAACTACGGCACAGACAAGGAAATCCTTAGCAAGCGACTGGATATTCTGGTAGCGACCCCGGGCCGGTTGTTTGAACACATTCAAAAGGAAGCGGCAGACTGTCGCGACATCGAATGTCTGATTTTGGATGAAGCCGACCGCATGCTGGACATGGGTTTTTCCGGCATTGTGAATCAGATTGCTGCCGAAGCACGCTGGCGCAAGCAAAACATGCTGTTTTCCGCCACGCTGGAAGGCACAGGTGTAATGACCTTCGCACGCGATATCCTCAAGGATCCTGAAGTTATCCAGGCCAGTCCGTCGCGTAAAGAAAGCAACAAGATCCACCAGTGGTACCATCTTGCCGACGATCTTGAGCACAAGCAGGCACTGCTGGAACACATTCTTAAACATCAGGCTAAAACGGCCATTGTGTTTGTTAAAACCCGCGATCGTCTGCAGGCGCTCAAAGACGAGCTGGCCCGGCGCGACATTCCGGTCTGCTGGTTACAGGGTGAAATGCCCCAGGACAAACGCATTGCAGCACTGGCCCGCTTTAAAAGCGGCGAGGTACCGGTACTGCTGGCGACCGACGTCGCGGCTCGCGGTATTGATGTTCCCAATGTCAGCCATGTCATCAATTTCGACATGCCGCGCACTGCCGACGTATATGTTCACCGTATTGGCCGCACCGGCCGCGCAGGCGCAAAGGGCACCGCTATCTCTCTGATTGAGGCACATGATATTGATATGGTCGGTAAAGTCAGCCGGTATACCGGCGACGTACTGAAGCCGCGCAAGATTGAAGGCCTGGAACCGAAGCATAAGGCTCCGAAGGCAGCGCCGAAGAAAAAGAAAGTGAAAAAGAAAACCGCGAAAAAGAAAAAGTAAGTAACAGGAGTCACTATGGCATTTCCTCAGAAGATTGTACTGGCTACCGGTAACCCGGGTAAGGTCAGAGAATTCGCCAGCCTGTTTGAGGCCTTTGACGTAGACATTGTGCCCCAGAAAAGTCTTGGCGTGAGTGACGCGGACGAGACCGGCACCACCTTTGTCGAGAATGCCATTATTAAGGCCCGCCATGCTGCCCGAGAAACCGGATTGCCTGCCATTGCTGACGATTCCGGTCTGGTGGTTGAGGCCCTGAAGGGCGCGCCGGGCATTTACTCTTCGCGGTTTGCCGGCGTCGGCGCCAGTGACGATGACAATATCGACAAGCTCCTGAGGGAGTTAGGCAGCACCCGCGAGCGTAACGCGCATTTCTTCTGCACGCTGGTATTTATGCGTCATGGCGACGATCCGGTTCCGCTGATGAGCCAGGGTCGCTGGAGCGGCCGTATTCTGACCGAGCGCAGTGGTGAGGGTGGCTTTGGCTATGATCCGGTATTTTACGTTCCCAGTGAGAACAAAACCGCTGCCGAGCTGGAAAAAGCCCGCAAGAATACGATCAGTCACCGCGGTCAGGCACTGCGCGCACTGCTTGAAACGATGAGACAAACCCTTGCGTAATCCACCGCTTGGTCTGTATGTGCATATTCCGTGGTGCGTACAGAAATGTCCGTATTGTGACTTTAACTCACACGGCGTGAAGTCAGCCATTCCTGAACAGGAATATATCGCTCACCTGCTCGACGATTTGGTCATTGACGCAAAACGCGTGCATGGCCGGACTGTGTCGACCATTTTCATTGGCGGCGGAACACCGAGTTTGTTCAGCGAAGCCGGTATGGCGCGCTTGCTTACCGGGATCCGCGAGCGGATTGATGTCGCCCCGGACGCTGAAATTACGATGGAAGCCAATCCCGGTACGCTCGAAGCCGGTCGCTTTGCAGGCTTTTATGATGCGGGCATTAACCGTATTTCCATTGGGATCCAGAGTTTCCAGCAACGTCATCTTAAACTGCTCGGCCGGATCCACGACGATGCCCAGGCGTTGTCGGCGATATCACAGGCAAAAGCCACCGGGTTACCGACCTTTAACGTCGACTTAATGCACGGTCTGCCGGATCAGAGCATCGACAATGCCATGGATGATCTGCACACCGCGATTGCTCAGGCGCCTTATCATTTGTCCTGGTATCAGTTAACGATCGAACCCAATACCGCCTTCTATTCGAAGCCGCCGGTGTTGCCTGACGACGATATTCTGTGGGAAATACAGGAGCAGGGTCACCGGGCGCTGGAACAGGCCGGGCTGCATCAGTATGAAATTTCGGCGTACGCACGACCGGGACACCAGTGCCAGCACAATTTAAATTACTGGCGCTTTGGCGACTATCTGGGAATTGGCTGTGGGGCGCACGGTAAGATTACCGACGCCGACACCCAGCGCATTTATCGCACGGTGAAAGTGAAGCACCCTCGTGGCTACATGGAACTCAGTCGTCCGTATCTGGACAGTGAAACACAGGTGGCGCAAGAGGACCTCGCCTTTGAGTTTTTTATGAACCGTTTCCGACTGACCGAGCCCTGCCCCAAAGCCGATTTTACCGCGCTGACCGGCGTGAGGCTTGACGAGGAACAGCTTCAGGCACTCAACAACGCAATAACCGATGGGCTGCTGACAGAGAATGAACGCAGCTGGCAGGTGACGGAGAAAGGCCGACGCTATCTGAATACGCTGCTAAGCGCCTTTGTTTAGGTGTCAGCCTTGTGTGACGTAATGATATTGAATTTCTGAAATGCCGGTACGCTCTCTCTGAGCTTCTCTTCGGCTTCATCCAGTTGCTTAAGCTTGTTACAGAACCACTGTGCTTTGTTGCGCAAACTGGTCGCTTTGGGCCCGACATCGCGGCCAAGCTGTTCGCCCATGGCTTCCAGCTGACGGGTCAGCTCGGCAACACGTTCGCTGTCGACTTCTGCCCCGTTCGTGTTAATGCCACTGATGGCAGACAGGATCCCGCCGATAGACGTGGAAATGGCCTCTTCCAGTTGCGCTTCTATTTCTGAGTCAACAAACTCATCAACACTTTCAAGCGATCCCGGACCAATAAAGTAGTGGTTGCTGGCGTGACGGAACTTATCCTTCACACGGTTCTGAACCCGCTCCATGGCTTTACGCAGTCGTTCATAACTGTCGTGGTCGCTGCCCACCAGCCCTAGGTAAACATGGTCAATGGTATCAATTGCAAGATCGACGCCCTCGGTCGCCAGCACAATCATTTTAGGCACCACGTAATGCAGGCCGCTGGCGTATTCCTGAAGCCAGACCTGCTGCTGTTCGTTAAGCTGTTGCCAGCGCCCCTCAACAAACAGCTGTGACTGATCGTTAATCTGCACCAGCGTCCGTGACTTTTCCATCACCCGAAGCTGGCTACTGTTGACTGACAACCCATAGGCAAAGTCGATGTCGCAGGTAAACTCGGCACGCGCGGCTGCCGGCCAGACCAACAGCAAACAGAAAGCGACCAGCGCGTGGGAGTAAGGAATACGCAATTTCATAGCAATATTGTGGACAGCTTGCAGGTAAATAGGAAGGTGTTATGAGTTTAATACCCAAAAAATCAGGTCGAAACCGTCGGGCGTTACACTCCGGTCTGCTGGCGTGATGCCCGCTCTAATTCTTCGCTGCGGGTAACCTGCAGGGCTTCGAGCTGTTTTTTACCAATCGCAATGTCCGTCATGTCATAAATCATCATGCTGATATGTTCCACCTTACCATTGGCAGACACCAGTGGCGAGAGAGTAATATTCTGATACATAAAGGATTCACTGCCGGTAATAGGCCGGTAATTCGGGAATTTAAACAGGTACGGGCGCTGCTCCCAGGTCATAAACGCACGGGTTTTCAGTTCGAATACCGGACGTGCTTTTTGTGCAAACCACTCTTCATTGATGGCAGGGAACAGCGAAAATAAGGGTTTGTCGCGCACATCACTGGGTAGCAGGCCGCTGTGGCTCTCCATAAAGCTGTTCCACACTTTTACCTGAAACTCACGATTCAGCACCACTATGCCAACGTCCACGCTTTGCAGCATGTCCATCATCCAGTGAAATTCCTGCAGGTCATCCAGCGGAGTCGACATTACATATCCTCCAGCAAATGGGCGAGTTTTGAGTTCATTGTCTGCATCGATTCTTCGGTAAACAGCAGGATAAGATCGCACTGCACATTATAGCCTTCGAGCCCGTAGCTCAGTTCGATGGCCAGCGTGCGTTTCCAGCGGATCCGGTTCATGGCAATAATTTCGGTAATTGCGCGGTGTTGTCCCAGTACAATCGGGTGGCCCTGACTAAAGTTAATGTCCATCTGTTCGGCCAGACCTGATAAACAGGTACCAATCAGAATGCTGGCCGCATCCATCAGCAGCTCCAGCTGCAGCTGATCATCAACCTCCTGGCTGATATTAAGGATTTTTGCGACATCATCGAAACTGGAGTCACTTAAGATACACAGCGCTTCACCGCGGATACCCGGCCCCAGGAAGCCCTGACACACGGCAGTCACCTCTTCATGACTTTCAATATCAGACAGCATCATATGCAGTTCGGATACTTCAATGAGGTTGACATTCGGAATCGGCAAACGGACGAAGACATTCATGATGCGCGCGAGGTGATCACCCGCCTGGCCCATCGCGATGTTGGTAATTTCCTGATAACAGTCACGAATATCCGGTGCCAGCAGACCTTCTTCGGTGGCAACGTCTTCTTGTGCGTCAAAAATCTTGTGCTTTTTCAGCACGTCGTGCAGCACATCGGGCTTCACGGGCTTCTGAATGAAATCAATGGCACCGAGTGACGTTACACGCTGATGGGCTTCAGGCTGGATATCACCGGAGATAACAATAACACGGGTGGCGTAACCGGCTTTTTTGATGGCTTCGAGGGTGGCATAGCCGTCCATCACAGGCATATTCAGGTCAAGTAACAATAACTGCCCCTTACCCTGCTCGATGGCTTCAATCGCTTCTTTTCCATGCTTGGCAAAATGCAGGGCAACTTCCCAGTCCTGGGGCAGACATTTTGCGACCTGTTTTCTTGCTACCAGTGAATCATCACACACTAACACTGAATACATGAAAAATTGCTACCATCCTGACGTTGAATACACGCTGCACCCGCAATGACTTTGCTCTGACAATGCAACGACATACGTTTCGCTCTGAGCATTGTATCGACCACACCGGCATAACCTGAAGCGGCGATAACTACCGGGTAATAAGACTAGCTGAAAAAAAGCCGTAACGTCATTAGCCAAAAGAACAAATTTCCTGCGTTACCCTTGGATAAATAGCAGTTCCTCTGCAAAATGCCATATCCATCAGGCACTATGCCAGCAGCAACGGAATAATAATTGCCGTCATAATGCCGTTTACACACAGCCCCAGTGTCGACATAGCACCCGCCTGCTCAGATAACTGTAGCGCTCTTGCGGTGCCGACAGCATGCGCCACTGATCCCAGCGCGATGCCTTTCGCATGCTCATCGGTGACACCGGTCAGACGAAATACCAGGTTACACGCCATCGCACCCACAATACCTGTAACAATAACAAACACCGCGGCCAGCTCGGGCACACCGCCAATCAGCCGGCTTGCCTCCATTGCCAGTGGTGTGGTGATGGACTTCAACAGCATGGTGAGCTGCATGGCGGTGGGAGCGTCAGCAATGAACAGGGACGTCCAGGCCAGGACCGGGGCGATGACCCCGCCGATCCCGATCGCCAGCGGCAGCCGCCAGCCAAGATGACGGATCTTCTGCCACTGGTTAAACATGGGTAACGCCAGCGCCACCGTGGCCGGTCCAAGCAGCCAGTGTAACAAACTGGCGTACTCACGATAGGCGGTCATCGGTGTCTGCGTCAGCGCTGTGACACCGCCAACCAGACAGGCTGTAACCACCAGCGGATGCAATAACGGGTTACCACGACTGGCCAGGTGAAGGCGTAATGCCAGCACATAGCAGGTTACGGTGACGAGTAGCCACAGGGCTCCCTGCAGACTGAACGTGTGACGTATAACATCAGGAAGCGGCGAAAAAACAGCATCAGTGAAGCCTGCACTCATTGCGGCTTCTCCGGCTTAGCGCGCAGAATTTTATCGGCAGATATGGCCGTGATGGCAAGACTGATAATGGTGGTGATAACGATACTGACAAACAGCGCCAGTGCGTGGGCCTGAATATCGCTCCAGTAAAGCGTTACACCCAGCACGGCGGGAACAAACAACAGCGACATGTGTTTTAACAGAGGGGCGCCGGCCAGCGCAACCGCTTCGGCGGGGCGTCCTCTCACTATCAGAAAAACCAGCAGTGTCATCAGCCCGATCAGCGCGGGCGGCAGAGGAATATGGGTCACGGCCACCACCGCGTTGCCGAAAAAGAAACACCCCAGAATGCCTGCCCAGCCCATCACATAGTGACGCAACGTCGACATGTTTTCTCCTGCTGATACACCATGATGCCAGTGTACAGCAGGTCTGCCTGCACAGCTACACGACCAATGTCTTACGCTTCGACAGGCTGCGGCGCCGACGTCGCCAGCGGATGGTGCTGCCAGTATGACGCGTAGCACCGGCGACTGATCTTGAGCTGCACGCCGTCATCCAGAACCGCCACCAGCATTCCGGGTGCAAGCCATTTCAGCGCTTTAACGTGTGCCGTATTGACCACCACTGAGCGGTTGCAGTGCACAAACTCGGCGCGCTCAAAGCGTCGGATCAGGGCGCTCATGGTGGAGCGAACAATAAGCTGCTCGTGTGTCGTGTGCAGACACATATAATCCCCCGCCGCCTCAATCCAGCGAACTTCTTCCGCCCCCAGACAACACCAGCCTCTACTGCTTTTAATGCCAACTTTATCTGGTGCACAACGAGCGCGATGCTGACGACGCAACAAGGCCGACAGCGCCGCCTCTCCCAGCCCGAACTGCCGGCACAGGCCTGAGGCCAGCGTACGATACTGTTGCCGTTTGCGCTGTGCAGAGAAACGGCGCAACAACAACGCGCAGCAGCGCTGCAGTGCATCGGAACACAAAGGGACATTTAAAAACCCCATGGCATGCAGTGAAAAGGCACTCAGGGCTTCCTCGTTAGAGGTCCCAAGAATAGTCCAGTTTGCATATTCACGGACATGATATTTAAGCCGTTCGGCGGTGGTCAGGTCGGTAAAAACAAACGCATCGGGATACTGCGCACTAGCCTCTTCCAGCGCTTTATATGTGTCACACTGAATCATACTGAGTCCGGGTTCACCGTGTCGCAGTTTGCTGCACAGCGGCGCCAGTGATGTAGTGTCCGGATAACAGAGCAGTATCGTCAGCGTCGCGGACTGCTCGCCGTCATTAGATTGTGCCGGGCTGACAGACCGTCCCGCCGGGACGGACCTAACAGCCCGTGGTGGCATAAACCCTGGCCCCGGTGGGAGGTCTGTGTTGCGAAACGTCATGATGGTTACCGGCTCGCTGTCATCTGATCTTTATTGCGCAAGGTGCGACGGACAATTAAATCGGCAGCGAACGTCGCGTTATGTCTGGTAGCAAACGACAGCATATCGTCGCCATTGCAGACCAGCCCTTCATTCAGATCGCGGAAGCTGAGACGGCTTTGCTTCACCGCTTTTCTGAGTGATTGCAGACTGTTGTCTTTAATGGCGTCACAGACCGCCACCAAATCGTTCTCAATCTGAACAGGATAAGTGTTAGCCATGGCGGGAACGGCAGCCAGCGTTGTTGCAAATGCACAGCCAAGTAATACAGTTTTGAACATTTTCATAGTCATTCTCCAGGACGGATGTTTAATGCGTGGCGATACCGCTGCCTTTTGTGAACGCATTGTTAACGTAGTGGAATTTATCGCCTGAATGCCCCACAATTCGGTCAACTCCCGTTATTTGAGATAGTGCGATAAAAAGACTATAACTTCAGATAACCAGACGCATGGACGTGACGTTGGTCGCAGCCTGCACACATTCAGACACATTTACACAAGGATGTCCCATGCTCGAGAGCCAGCCCTACCATCTGGTGCGTCGGCAGATGCAACCCGGCGACATTATTGCCTTTGGCGGAAACAGCCTGTTTTCACGCTGGACCAAACTCACTACCCGCTCTGCGGTTACCCATGTAGCCATTGTGATGCACACACAAATGCGCGACGAAACCAGCCAGCGGTATTTTAATCAGGTGATGGAAGCCACAGCTTACGACGGCAAGCGCGGCGTGATGATTAATCGGTTGAGTGAGCGCATTGCCAGTTATGACGGCGATATCTGGTGGCTGCCGCTGGCACCGGAGGCCCGGCAACAGTTCGACAGCAACCGCACGGCATTTTTTGACTTCATGTTTGCCCAGCACGGCAAGGAGTATGACGTGCTGCAGTTGTTTGGTTCTGCGGTCGATGTGATTGACGACCATCCGGTGTTCGGCCGGCTGAGCTACAACAATGAAGAGTTCAGCAGCTGGTTTTGTTCAGAGCTGGTGGCCGAAGGGCTGGAAACCGCAGGAATTGTGTCGGGCGTTAACGCCTCAGAGGTGACGCCGGTCGACATCTGCCGCTTTGCCATCTACAAAGGACGATACACACAATTAAAGGGCGATGCCAGACCCATCATCGGGTATAACACCCTGTTGGCGGACAACTGGGGGCAGATTGCCTGACTGCCCCATTTGTCGGTAATGCGAGTTAAAAAATGCTGTCCTGGTGAATGCGGATGAACAGCTTGGTACCCACCTTGCTGTAATCAATTTTGTATTCTTTGCCGTTGATGGTCTGAACAAACACCAGCGTTTTTTCATCGCCAAACACATCGGAGGCTGTCAGATCCACCAGCTCCATATCCATCATTTTGGCATCACGTTTGTTGTCCGGCACTTTGCCGTCATACTCTTTAATGCCTTTATAGGTAACCAGTACCGGCGGATGGTCATCGCCGTTTACCAGCAACAGGTCGAGTTTACGAATCTTGTGAATGATGGTGTTTCGACCACTTACCAGAAAGGGTCTTTCTGTCATTATTATCTCCGAGCTGGGAAGCCGTAGTCATGAATGTGATGACGGTATCAAATCCTGGCTAAGGTTGCACCGCCTACTCATTTGATTTTAGCCATTTAATTGTCTGAATGTAAACAATAATGGCCTAATCAGCCGGCGGGCCGAAGCGTGCGTCGTGCAAAAACGACTGATCGGTCAGGCTGTTGAGAAAGTCGATCAGGGCATCTTTCTCTTCATCGGTGATCTCAAACCCCTTAACAAACGGGCTCTTATAGGGACTGAACCGGCCTGCATCACGTCCGCCGCTGGCATAGATATCAATCACCTCGGCCAGGGTTGCCACACTGCCATCGTGCATATACGGCGCGGTAACAGTGATGTTTCTTAAGGTCGGTGCACGAAACTTGCCCATGTCCTCCGGATTGAAGCTGACGCTATACAGCCCCTGGTCAGTTTCGGGATAAGCCCCGTTACCGTCGGTATTGTACAGCCCGGTATTATGAAACGGCCGTAAGTCGAGTTGCTGACCGGCGTGCTTTGAAGACTGGGTAAAATTAACCCCGCCATGACAATGAAAACACTCCAGTCGTTCTGAAAAAAACAGCGTCATCCCTTTTAGCTGTCGGTCAGTCAGCGCCGCGTCGTTGCCACCGTAAGCGTAGTCGTCAAACGGACTGGAAAACGACACCAGACTTCTGACAAAACTGGCCAGTGCTTTAACAATGTAATCCCAGCTTGGATCAGGCTCACCAAACGCCTGTTCGAACATTGCCCGGTAGCGGGGCGTATTGAAACGTTCGAGTAACGCCGGGTTGCGGGTGGAAAGACCAAGTTCTACTGGGTCGTCGTTAAACAGGGGAATGAGCAATTGCTGCTCAATGGTCTTCAGCCCGTTATGCGCCCAGGTGAGCGAGCCATTATAGGCCACATTTACCAGCGCCAGGGCGTTACGACTGACCGCCTCCCCGGTGGTCCCGACAGACTGCCTGACCGGCTCAGCAAAGCCATTGGCCTGCTGGTGACAGGATGCACAGGACTGGCGCTGATTCTGACTTAATGCCGTGTCGTAAAACAAAGCGCGTCCGAGCGCGACTTTTTCTTCGGTCATGGGGTTATCTGCAGGCACCACAGGTTCAGGCACCGAATACGGCAGTTCCCATTCATATGGCGTAGGTGAGCGCTCACACCCACCAGCCAGTAGCAGAATAAAAACGATTACTGCCAGGCGAGCCATGGGCGGGTCAGCAGGTTGCGCAGCAGCTGGTCACAGGGTGCTTCTTCTGGTGTTCTGAACATACAGCCCTGGCTGGCGTTAAGGTTAACCTGAGCAATCAGGTTTGCCATCGACAACGACAAATCCAGCTTGGAGTCGAGTTGCGTGGTAGGCAGAATCATCTCCACCCGGTTAGTAAACCGGCAGGCTTTTGCTGGCGGCCTGACCGGCGCGTCCGACTCACAGCCAATACTTCCGAGATGGTAAGAAAACGTATGCTGCGATGCGACGTTCGTCAGATCCAGTCGCATAAATTTGTGTCCCGCCTGCCATGACCAGAACATGCTGCTGTCGTTTAACGGTGACGGCTGGGTCAGTGGATTGGCATGATTCTGCTCAAATGGAACACCCACCGTAAACCGTACATTGGTGGCCAGTTGCATCAGCTTATCAGATGCCTCAAGCTGCAGCATAGTATTGGCGGCCCCGGCGTTGTTGCACAGAGAATGAAAGGACAGCAGCGCAACATCATTAGTCTGCCAGGGACTGTTTTTGAACCTGACCGGTTGCCATTTCCCGTCAATCCGCAATTCCGGTTTGCTGACATAAAACGCAAAATACCCTATCTCCCAGCGGTCCTCACCTACCGTCATGGTCATGGGACACGACGACGTATTCACGCCGGTCAGATGAACCGGGATCGCACCTGGCGCACGGGCGCCCGGCAGTTTGTCGCAGCCCGCCAGCAACATTACCAACACCAGTAACGTGCTATGACCATTTTTTATCCAGCGAGATAATTTCACTTCAGCCCTTTCTCTGCTAGTTTATGCCCATTGATTGCAAAGGATGCATACCATGAAACACCCTCTCTTCGTTGCCTGCATAGTGCTGCTATCGGGTATGGTTAGTCAAGCCGCACTGGCACACAGTGAACATGACAAAGCCCGGTTTGTGGCCCCCGACGGCAAGGACACCGGCCGTTGTGACAACCGTTTCCGTCCCTGTCAGACAATTGCCTATGCCGCCAGTCAGGCCGGAAAAGGTGACCGCGTGTTACTTGCGGCGGGCACCTATACCCTGAGCGATGACAGAGCACTGTTTTACTTCATCAGTGAACTGGTACCGGTTGTTGGCGGGTACTCACGCCTCGATCATTATCAGGTACAAAACCCTGCAACCAACCAGACCGTTTTAGAGGGGGTTCCTGCCGCGTATGCCGAGCGCCTGTATAACCAGGGCTTCCAGGTTGTGTCTGATGGCAAGGCAGGCACGCAGCCGGCTGTGAGTATTGCGAAGTCAGCCATTGAAGCCATGACCCGCTCACAGTCACAAACCACCTGTGAGAACGGCATGGCCGGAGGCTTTCCGTGCAGTAACATCAGCCTGCTTGCCCATGTGCCGCTAACCGATTTACCCACAGGTTCGTCGACAGCCAATGATATCTGGGGCCACGTAGACCTTAACACCCAGCGCGAATATGCCATCATCGGCCTGCGTCGTGGCGTGGCCGTGGTGGATGTGACGACCCCAACTGCCCCTGAGGTGGTTGGGTCCATATCAGGAGCTGCAACGACCTGGCGCGACATTAAGGTTTATCAGTACTACCACGCGCCGTCCAAAAAGTGGCGTGCCTATGCGTATGTGACTGCCGATTCAGCCAGTGAGGGGCTGAAAATTATCGACCTTAACAACCTGCCCGATGCCGTCTCACTGGCAGGCTCAACGCGCGACGACGTGCGCGCCCACAACGTTTATATTTCCAATATCGATTATACGCTGAACACCGCCCTGCCCGGCGTGACACCACAACTCCATATTGCCGGTTCAGAAAACTACGGCGGCGCCTGGCGCTCTTATTCGCTGGACAACCAGACTGCGCCCGGACAAAGCTATGCACCGGTGGGGATGAACCGCAGTGACTACACGCATGACGCGTCGTCATTACTGATCACTGACGCCCGTGCCACCACCGACTGCACCCGTGCAACCGACGCCGGCTGTACGGTAATGCTCGATTTCAACGAGGACACGCTGCGACTGTGGGATCACAGCGATCCCGCCAGCGCGACAGAGCTGGCGCAGGTTGGCTACCCCGACGCAGAATATACCCACAGCGGATGGTGGAGCGAGGACAAGCAGTACGTCATTTTGCATGACGAGCTGGATGAGGCCTACCGTAACCTCAATACTACCGTTCACTTCTTTGACATCAGCAGTTTAAGTACACCACAACTGGTCGCCACCTGGACCGGCAGTACCAAGGCCATCGATCATAATGGCTTTGTGCGCGGTGACCGTTATTACATGTCGAATTATGAGCGCGGGCTGACGGTACTGGATATCAGCGATCCGCTGGGACCTCGGGAAGCCGGCTTTTTTGATACCTTTCCGGCCTCTGACAGCAACGCCTTTAATGGCGCCTGGGGCGTTTACCCCTATCTGCCAAGCGGCACCCTGCTGGTCAGTGACATTCAGGGCGGTCTGTATATTCTCCATGACGACACCGTAAGCACAGAGCCCAACACCGCGGGTTTTGTGGCTGCGGCGGTATCAACCGACGACAACCAGACACTGAACCTGGACATCATGCGCACTGGTAGCGGCACCCTGACGGTCAACTACGAGGTACTCACCGGCTCAGCCGATGCCTCCGACTTCAGCCTGGAAAGTGGTGAGCTGAGCTGGCCGGCCGGTGACAGCACCGGTAAAACACTGACAATTCCAATTACCGAAAATACTGCTGACGAAGCCGAAGAGCTTTTCGCGATTAAGCTAATGAACCCACAGGGCGGCTCAATTATTCCCGGAAAAGGTATTACCCTTGTCACCATTAATAGTGACGCCGTGTTTAAAGGGGCGCCGAGCTTTGAACAGGACAGTATGAGCGTTAATGAGAACAGCGATGCCTTTTCGGTTCCGGTTAACCGTCAGGGCGGCAGTGACGGCGAGCTTACCGTGACATATCGGATCCAGAGTCAGACCGCCGTCGCCGGCGAGGATGTTGTCGAGGCAACCGGCGAGCTGCGCTGGCAGGATGGCGATGAGACTGCAAAATCCTTCAGCATTTCACTGATTGATGACGAGAGTGAAGAAGATGACGAGGCCTTTCAGGTGGTGCTGGAGTCTGACAGTGACGGTGAATTCAGCACGCTCACCGTGACCATTCGCGATGACGAGTCTAACCTGCCACCTGTTGTCAACGCGGGCGGCGACCAGGAAGTGAACCCGCGTGCGAATGTCGCACTGGGCGGCTCGGCGCAAGACCCGGACGGCAGTATCACCGCCCTCGAATGGCAACAAACCGAGGGCCCGGCCGTGTCGCTCAGCAGCACACAAAATACGGTGACCACCTTTACCGCGCCAGATGAAGCGGCTGAACTGACCTTTAGCTTTACCGCCACCGACGAGTTTGGGGCCAGTACCACCGACAGTGTCAGCATCAGTGTGGTGGTACAGGACAATACCAGCAACCCGGGTACGGGCAATGGCGGCAGCTCGCCCGAGCCGGTCACCGTCAGCGAACCCTCAAGCAGCGGCGGGGGTAGTGTCAGTACCGGATGGCTACTGCTGCTTGGCCTGTTTGCCATGCGACGAGCAAGGCGCTAAACCGGATTGTCGAGGATTTAGTCGGGCGGACGAATTCCGCCCTCTGATGGGGTGACAAGGCAAAAAAAACTGCTTATACTGCGCCCCGCTTATAAAAACAGCCGTTTTTATATCACACACTTCATATGGCCCCATAGCTCAGTTGGTTAGAGCATCCGACTCATAATCGGCAGGTCCCCTGTTCAAGTCAGGGTGGGGCCACCATTTTTATCTTTCTTATCAATTCACTTTTACCTTTCTATTGATGTAGATCGGCGCGCTTCCCCTGAACACAGACTATAATTAGCAATTAGGGAGGAGCGCATGTTCACCAAGCACCGTTGGTTAGAAATTTTTGTTATTTTTATGCTGCTAGTGCCGCATGGACAGGCTGGTGCCGATGTTTGTGAGTGTAACGAGGATGATTCCGTCAAAACTCACGCTAATCTGTCGCACGCTTCTTCAGGAATGAATCCAGACCCTCAAACGCACTACCTGAAAGCCGAAAGCGAACATTGTGCTTCTCATTGTGACATGTGTGATCCTGAAAAATGTTTGTGTTGTGAAGGAGGGTACACCGGCTTTCACCTCTTCGCACTTAGCCCTATTGATGGTGACATTTGGTTCCAGAAGGCGTTTTCCTTTTCGTCGATAACCACAAAAGCTCAGTCACTTGCGCCTGGCTTTTCAATCCCACCATATCACCCTCCAATTAGTTGTTAACCGCAGCATCGCTGTGCCTGACAGCCGCAAATATGGGCTATTTGCACAGCCAATAGCACACTTTTTCACATCGGGTAATCAGGAAGCCTTGACCTGTGAGTCAGACACAGTTTTACGCTATACATTGAGATTACCCATTTTAAATAACTGCGGAGCAAATATGACAGTTAATGAAATTGCCACGTTACTAGCGACAACCGCCGATACTGTGCGTTATTACACGCGTTTAGGACTGGTAACACCCGGCAAATCGGACAACGGTTATAAGTTCTATTCAAACAGCGATCAATCAAGGCTTCGGTTCATTCTGAGTGCCAGGCAATTGGGCTTTTCCGTCAAAGATATCGAGCAGATCCTGCAAGAGGCAGATCATGGAAAGACCGCCTGTCCGCTGGTTCGCAAACTTATTAAAGCGCGATTAGATGAAACTGAAAAACAATTTCAGGAAATGTTGCAACTGAGAAAAAGGATGAAAAGCGCTCTGAAGCAGTGGGAGGTAATGGCAGACAAAGCGCCTACCTCTCATATGGTATGTCATCTGATTGAAAACGTTGATAACACTGGTAGCGGGGAGGCGTAAGATGAATAAACCCACTACAGAACAACAACTGATAATTGAAGGTGCAGGCTGTGCCAGTTGCGTTGGCAAAATAGAAACGGCGCTAAAAAATGTTCAGGGCGTTGAACGTGCCGAAATGAACTTTGCAGACCGGACGGTACTGGTTTCAGGTACAGCAGAAACAAAAGCCCTGATTACCGCCGTTGAGTCTGCGGGTTATAACGCAAAAGCCCTTAGCGACTCGCCTGGTAGCGACGCGCTAGACGAAAAGGAAGCTGCTGACTGGGCATATTATAAAAAGCTGATCAGAGACACCGTGATTGCTTTGTCACTGGGCATTCCACTTATGATTTACGGTCTCCTAATCGGCGAAATGACGGTAGAAACAACCTTCCAGCGTGGGGCATGGCTTGTTGTCGGATTACTGACTCTTGGTGTTATGTATTTTTCAGGCAGGCATTTTTATGTTGGAGCATGGAACAGCCTGAAGAACCATTCAGCCAATATGGACACGCTAATTGCACTGGGTACCGGCACAGCCTGGATCTATTCCATGCTGGTAGTGTTTATTCCTGACGTTTTCCCATTAATGGCCAGGCATGTTTATTTTGAAGCCACTGCCATGATCATCGGGTTAATAGATTTGGGGCTTGCGTTGGAACTGAAAGCGCGAGGAAAAACCTCAGAGGCAATTAAACGTTTGATTGGATTACAGGCGAAAACCGCCACGGTCATTCGCGACAATAAAGAGGTCCAGATTGCTATCGAGCAAGTGCTTCTGAACGATGTCATCAAGGTCAGGCCCGGAGAGAAAGTGCCCGTAGACGGTGTCGTTGTCGAAGGCCACACGTCAATTGACGAGTCCATGCTTACCGGCGAACCCATGCCGGTTGAAAAAGCACAGGACGATGAAGTTGTTGCCGGAACTCTCAACAAGTCTGGAATGATTCTGTTCAAAGCAACGCGAGTAGGCAAAGACACCGCGCTGGCGCAAATTATTGCAATGGTTAAACGGGCACAAAATTCAAAGCCGCCCATTGGGCGCTTAGCCGACGTGATATCCGCTTACTTTGTGCCTGTGGTGATGATCATTTCGGTGCTCAGTGCACTGGCATGGCTGAATTTTGGACCTGAGCCCGCACTGGCCTTCGCTATCGTTTCAGCCACCACAGTACTGATCATTGCCTGCCCTTGTGCGCTTGGTTTGGCCACCCCGATGTCAGTGATGGTAGGGGTTGGCAAAGCCGCGGAAGCCGGCGTACTCATTCGCAACGGCGAAGCGCTACAAACGGCATCAAAAATCACTGCCATGGTACTGGATAAAACCGGCACCATTACGGAAGGCACCCCGAAAGTCACTGACATTATTGTAGCCAATGCCAGTAACGAAAAATCCGTGTTGCAGTTAGCAGCCAGCCTGGAAAGTGGTTCAGAACATCCGTTGGCAATGGCAATTGTAGAAAGTGCCCACGACCAGGACATCGAACTGCTGAAAACCGAAGGGTTTAACGCAATTACCGGAATGGGGGTTGAAGGGCGTTGTGAAGAAAAAGCCTTGTTGTTTGGCAACAGCAAACTTATGGCAACGAAAAAGGTGGACTTAGGTAATTATTCAGAAAAAGCACAAGCTCTGGCCAAAGAGGCCAAAACACCGATGTATTTTGCTGTCGACGGACAACTCGCGGCCATCATAGCGGTTGCCGACCCGATAAAACCTGACTCTGTCTCTGCCATTAAGCGCCTTCAGGCCAATGGTATCCGGGTCATCATGTTAACGGGGGATAACAAAGAAACGGCTGCTGCCGTGGCAAAGAAAGCGGCGATAAGCGAATTTTTTGCTGAGGTATTGCCCGAAGATAAAGCCAACAAAGTACAGGAACTCCAGCAGCAGGGCGACGTTGTTGGCATGACGGGCGATGGCATTAATGATGCCCCGGCTCTTGCCCTGGCTGATGTAGGCTTTGCCATCGGTACAGGGACAGACGTTGCCATTGAAAGTGCCGACATCACGTTAATGCGCGGCTCGCTGCACGGACTGGCAGATGCAATAGCGGTCAGTAAGGCCACGTTGCTCAACATTAAGCAAAACCTGTTTGGTGCCTTTATCTACAACGTTGCAGGTATACCTTTCGCCGCTGGCGTGCTCTATCCCTTCTTCGGTGTGTTGTTAAGCCCGGTTATTGCCGGAGCGGCCATGGCATTTTCTTCGTTAACGGTGGTGTCGAATGCGAACCGGCTTCGTTTGTTCAAAGCAAAAGACCACTAAGGAGCGTTCTTATGATGATAATTAATATTGCCGGAATTGCGGTTATCGCACTGATTATTTGGTGGTTTTGGTTGTACAAGCCTGATCAGACCGTCACTGACAGCAATGAAATAACCATAGAAGTAAAAAATGGCGTGTACTCACCAGCCTCAATTCAGGTAAGCGCAAACCAACCGGTTACGCTGAACTTTTTGCGCAAAGATGAATCTCCCTGCTCCGAGGTACTGCTAATCCCTTCATTAAATATCAGTGAGCAACTAACACTGAATGAGCTAACACCAATACGCCTCGAAAACGTCCCACAGGGTGAACACGTCTTTCACTGCCAGATGCAGATGTATCGAGGTGTTCTTACGGTGGTATAGGAGGAGTCATGAAAAACAGTCACCCCAGATTTTGGTCAACACCTACAGGGTGGGCAGCATTAGCGATGATCGCTGCCGTTACTTATTTTTTAATTTTTGAACATGGTCATCATGTCCTTCAGTTTCTTCCCTATTTGATTTTATTGCTGTGCCCATTCATGCATATCTTCATGCACAGTAGCCACGGTAAACACGGTCACGCCCACGAACATTCTCGCGACAGTGACAGCAAGCAGAAAAGTTTTCAGGAATTGAGTGATAAAAACTCGGCGTATCGTGATGGATACATTCAGGGGTTGGAGGAAGGCCGAAAGGAATCACTTAAAAAGGACAACCGAGATGAATGACACATATGATTATGGCTTATGGTCAATGGTGATACTCAACTCAGCTATTTTTATCTTTTTTGCATTCAGTTTTGTAAAGCCAAAATCTTCCACCGACTGGCGAAGCCTGGGGGTATTCTCTGCTTTTATTGTAGCCCTGTTTACCGAAATGTATGGCTTCCCACTCACTATTTATTTCTTGTCAGGGTGGCTTGCTGAAACCTATCCGGAAGTGAACTTTTACGCTCACGAAAATGGTCACCTTTTACACACTTTCTTTGGTTTTGATGGTGACGCCCACTGGGACCCGTTTCATATCGCCAGCATGATATTTATTGTTGCAGGATTCTTTATATTGTCCTCAGCATGGAATGTGCTGCACCACGCTCAGAAACACCATCAGCTAGCAAAAACTGGATGGTATGCGCGGTGTCGCCACCCTCAATACTTAGCTTTCATACTGATCATGTTCGGCTTTTTGTTGCAATGGCCAACCATTCCCACACTGGTCATGTTTCCAATTTTAGTTGTTGTGTATGTAAAACTGGCTAAGCGTGAAGAAGCTATAGTTATTGCTGAATTTGGCGAAGAGTACCTGAACTATATCAATACAACCCCAAGCTGGATCCCAATCCTCAATCTTAAATTAAAAGGTGAAAGCCATGAAAAAACTCACTAAATCAATCATTTTTTCAACTTCATTATTAATGGCTGCTGCGGTGCCCTCACAGAGTATGGACTAACATAAAAATCAACATTCTGATAAGTCCGAAATGCACATGAAAGTGGCGATGTCAGGGAAGAACAAGCAGATGATGCACGAAAAAATGGAAGGACAACCCATGCAAAGCCAAATTGATATGGCAGAAAAGCATCTTAAGATGATGGAAGTGATGATGTCGAAAATGACGGGTGCTCAATCACCCATGCCTGATATACATTCACACTAATATACGGGAAAAGACAATGAGTGATTTAGAGCACAGAGTAGGTGTAAAAGAAGTCAACTTAGTCATTCGTAATTTACGGCTCAGTAATGTCAATGAGGCGAATTGCGATGCCCTAATTGAAGAGATAGATAAGCTCTTTGGCATTGATGAGGTGAGTTACAACATCAAAGAGGGCGTTATTCACCTGGCATACGATGCAACTCATATAAATTTAGATGGTATTGAAGAGGTCATACGAAGACACGGTGCCGACCTTCACAACGATTGGTGGACTCACTCGAAGGAGGGTTATTACCAGTTTGTCGACCAGAATATTAAAGACAACTCAACGCACAAAGCGTGGAGTTGTCACACTGTCCCACCGGGAGCGCATAAGAAGAAAAAATAAATCTGGAGCGTCTTGCATTTCACTCAGTGTCCGCACTAAGTGCGGCCGCTTTATTGTTCTCAGATTTAGGAGGTATTAGATGAAAATTCAGGAAAATGCTTTTGCAATAGCCTGTGCGGCAGCGTTTGGCATTGTATGGATCGTTTGCTCCATATTTGTAATAGCGATGCCGAACATGATGTCTGATATGACAGGTAAAATGTTACACACTGACTTACAAGCTATGGGCTGGCATATGTCGGTATTGGGTGTATTGATAGGAGGCGTTTTTTGGGCTTTTCTGGCTGGTATATTGGGTTGGCTTATTGCCAGAATTTATAATATGCAGCTTCAGGGCTTATGATTGGATAATTGCGCTCAAAGTAGTTTGCTAATGTTAAGGCATGAAAACAATTGTAGTAAAAAGTGCTGAGAAATCAGGAATATTGTCCATATTGATAAGGCTTACTAAAGGAAAACAAACATGTTTAAGAAAATAGCCACAACCTTACTCTTAACAACTTCATTTTGTGGAATTGCGCATGAGGAAACACATCACAGTGATGAAGCTCAGATTAAATACATCATCAGCCAGATAGATTATGGTTGGGAAAATGGTGATGGAAAGCCGTTTAGAGAGCATTTTCTGGACTTTAAAGGTGCGCGTTATATCGAGTCTGGTGGTCAAAATGTAGGGTTGAACGACCTCGTCGAGCACCATGTTGAGCCAGAAAAAGATGCACTGGTGTTTCTGGAACTTGAATTTAATAATATCGACATTAACGTTGAAGGCGATTTTGCCTGGGCGTTAGCAGATACCGTGGTTAAAGGAGAAGTACGAAAATCTGGCAAAAAGTTTAATAAAACGGGGTTTCAGACATTCTTATTCAAAAAGGTCGACGACGAGTGGAAAGTAATCCATACCCACTCTTCTAGTCGGGACCGTGCGAAGGAATGAGGCACTGGATTTTGTAAGCGTTGCCGCCACCATTTTGAATGGCATGGCAACCATGGTCATCGACGCCTTTAGTGGTAGTGATAGGAACTCCAGCATATCCCCATCACAAGATATCTAGTGGCACCCCCGAAGCGACGGGCAGCCTTCACTTTAAAAGCAAGAAATCAACATCAAATTTGCGTATCATTGACGCGGTTTTAGTTACAGGCTCTTGGTAACAAGTAGATACTCGAGTTCACCCATACTTTCAGTCCACACCACAGTGGCTTAAAGACCAATAATCAGAAAAGAGGTAACAATGCGAAACATTATGAATGTTGGGGTCGCCGTATTACTCATGTTCAGTGCTGGCGCGATTGCACACGGTGACGTTAAGCTGGAAAGCAGCTCACCATCAGACAATGCCATGTTGATGAGCTCTCCTGAACAACTAACATTAACCTATTCCAAGCCATTGCGACTAATGAAAGTCAGCATAACAGGGAATGAAACCGGTGAGGTCGATTTTGCTTTCCGACCAACCGCTGAGAAGCAGGCCGTTTATACCTGGCAATTGACAGACTTAAAGCCAGATACCTATACGGTTGAGTGGATAGCAATGGGCGGAGATGGCCATAAAATGAAAGCGTCGTTTTCTTTTATGGTTCACTAAGCTAACCCCATGGAGTTGATTCTTTGGAAAGCATCCATCGTTGTTTCCAAAGCCATTTTCTACTTTGGCTTTGCGAGCATTGTTGGTTTTGCTTTTTTAATGCACAAGCCTGCTGAGAATCGGGCTTTTTGCAACCATGTCGTTTACCATCTGGTTCCTGTGCTGGTGCTCTCACTTTTTGCCTCTGCGGCATGGTTTTTTGCCAAGACCGGCGCGTTTTCTGAAAGCGGCTTGCAAGGGGCGTTTGATCCCATCATGCTTGAAGTGATGTGGGACTCGCCGGTGGGTGATGTCGCGCTGGCCAGAATGCTGATGTCTGCAATTGCGATCGCCTTACTGCTTGGGGCTTTAATGAAGCAAATACCATTGCTTGCCGTACGAGCAATAATGACTGTCATTATAATTTATGGCCTTTATAGCTTCACGCTCATTGGTCACATTGCAGAAAAAGGCCCCACTGATAAGCTGATACTGGCGACGCATATTGCCATTATGGGCTGGTGGTTTGGCGCTTTATTACCGTTGAAAATGGTATGTCGGCACTTCAGCGCAGAAGACACAAAAACAATAATGACTGACTTTGGCAGGATTGCAGGTTACCTGGTAACGACATTAGTCCTGCTCGGTATTTATATGGCGTACTCCCTGTTTACGTCACCAGACGATCTGATCCAGTCACAATATGGCCTTACCTTTCTGAGTAAATTGCTGATTGTCGGCTTATTACTGTTACTGGCAGCACGGCACCGCTTTATTCTGGTTCCGGCTATGCAGAATGCCGACGACAAAGCACAACTGAAACGCTCTATTAATATTGAAATACTTTTAGCCTTTGCGCTGCTGTTAATCACCTCGGTATTAACCAGTGTTGTGGGCCCCCAGTTTAACTAGGAGAATAAAAATGCGGGAACTGTTAGTGGCATGTATCTTGACTGCCGTCTCACCCACCCTTTTGGCTCATGGCAACGAAGCCGGGGAGCACGAGTCTAAACTATCTGGCAGCGAGACTGCACCGGGTCAGGTAATAATGTCGTTTCATAAGGCGTTAAAGGAGCAGGACAACGTCGTTGCAAAATCATTACTGTCAGAAAATGTCATGATTGTTGAGGGTGGTGGTATTGAACGAAGCGCACAGGAATACGCATCTCACCATATGTTGTCAGATATGAAATATGTCAGCAGCTTGTCTTCAAAACTCCTTGAGCACACAGTAACCGAGTATGGCGATTCAGCTACATCACTCTCGGTGTCTGAAAATACCACTGAATCAGGAAAAACATATCGCTCGTACGAAACGGCGGTTCTGACAAAACATGAAGGCAAGTGGAAAATCGCACACTTGCACTGGTCAACAGCAAAGTAAGTCTGTGACAGCCGGAAGCTGCGGCTTCTTGGCATCCTCCCTAATTGGTGACGCTAACCGCCGAACAATGCGATAGAATAGTGAAAAAGTAAGCATTTAAGGTAAGTTAACGTGGCCTTACAGTGGTTTCCGGGGCATATGCACAAAGCCCTGAAAGAAATAAAAGAATCATTAAGTCAGGTAGATATTCTGATTGAAGTGCTGGATGCCCGCATCCCCTACTCCAGTGAGAACCCCGAAATTGCCAAGATTCGCGGTGATAAACCCTGCCTGAAAATTCTTAATAAGTTTGATCTGGCTGATCCTGACATTACGCAGCAATGGCAGGATGAACTCGAAAGCCAGCGCGGTGTATTCACCATCACCACGTCTAACGATAAACCGACCGACAGCAAAAAAATTATCCAGTTAGTGCGTGAGCATTGTGCCCGCAAAGCGGCGTCGGTAAAGTCAATCAACGCTATGATCACCGGCATCCCTAATGTCGGTAAATCAACGCTGATCAACATTCTTGCCGACCGCACCATTGCAAAAACTGGCAATGAACCTGCTGTCACCAAAAGCCAGCAACGCATTAATCTGGGTAGTGGCATCGTACTGTACGATACACCGGGCGTACTGTGGCCGAAAATCGAAAACCCGCACTCTATCTACCGCCTGGCGGCATCAGGCGCGGTAAAAAATACCGCGATGGAATATGACGACGTTGGCTTTTTTGCGGCAGACTACCTGATTAAGGCCTATCCGGAACTCATGAAAGCCCGCTTCAAACTGGATGAGTTACCCGATACCGAACTGGAATTTCTGGAAGCCGCGGCCCGGCAACGGGGCGCACTGATGCGCGGCGGCCGGGTAAATCTGAATAAGATTTGCGAGGTGCTGATTAATGAACTGCAGTCAGGCATGCTTGGCCGGATAAGCCTGGAAACCCCTGACATGGTTGCGCAGGAAAAAATTGAGATGGCTGCCGAGGCAGAAAGAAAAGCCGCGGCAAAAGCCAAACGCAAGCAGCGGTTTAAAGAAGGCTCACTCACGCCGGACAAACGCGATCGCAAAGAGAAACGCACAGAAAAACGTGAAGCACAAAGCAAGCGAATGAAAAAAGGCGGGAGATAAGCCCCGCCTGCTGTTGTCACGACCAGGTAACCGCTGGCCGCATTACCCTTTAAAGCCTTTCCCCACCAGATAGACTTCCCGCGAGCGCGGTCGGGAGGCTGCAGGTTTACGCACAATGACCTTGTCGAATGAACGGCGAACGTCCTGCAGATATTCATCGTACCCTACGCCCTGAAAGACTTTGGCACAAAAGCTACCGCCGGGCTTCAGCACGTTGCGCGCCATATCCAGCGCCAGCTCAACCAGATACATCGCTGCATACTGGTCGGTATTTTTCACACCACTTAAGTTTGGTGCCATGTCTGACACAACGGTGTCAGCCTGACCGCCATCCAGTTCCTGCAAAATCGCTTCGTAAACGGATTCTTCGGTGAAGTCACCCTGAATAAACTTAACGTTAATGATGGAGTCCATGGGCAGAATGTCAGACGCGATGACACGGCCGCTTTCGCCGACCACCGGCGCAATAATCTGTGACCAGCCGCCGGGTGCAGAGCCCAAATCCACCACGACACTACCAGGGCGATACAGTGCATCTTTTTCGTTAATTTCAATCAGCTTGTAACTGGCCCGGGAGCGGTAACCATCCATTTGCGCTTTCTTCACATAGGGATCGTTTACGTGTTCTTCCATCCACTTCTTACTGGTTTTTGATCGCGCCATGAAGTTCGCCTGCTCCGGTATCACCAAAAGGGCGATTATTGTAAACTTGCCCGCGTAAATTGCAAAACTCACCTGTAGCAGGCCAGTGAAAATGAAATTCGATGACGTGAAAAAACTGCACCAAAAAAAGTACCGTGCAGAATTTGGTTATTACCTGGTTGAAGGTGAGCACCTCATCATGGAATTGCATAAGGCCTGTAGCAATGATGCCCGCAACATCACCCTGTACCTGACCGAGGCGCGACAGGACTGGGCGAGGCAACTTAATGCCGGTTTTAATCTGGTGGTAGTAAGCGATAAACAAATGGCGCAATTAAGTGATACCAAGACCCCGCAGGGACTGGTTGCGTGTGTGCCACTGCCGGCCAAAGACCGGTCTGCCGATGCTGCACAACATGAGCGCTGTATCTTTCTGCATGAGGTACAGGATCCCGGCAATCTGGGCACAATCATTCGTACCCTTGCGTGGTTTGGCGGCTTTCGTTTGCTGCTTAGCCCCAACAGTGTCGATCCGTTCAACAGTAAAGTGGTTCGCGCCAGCATGGGGGCTATTTTTCACCTGCCGATTGAAACTGATGTTCACCTTGATGTGTTACCACAACGCTTTAACAGGTTTGCCTGTCTGGATCTGGACGGTGAGGCAATTAACTGCGCCAACTTTGCTGAGTACGACTGCTATCTGTTTGGCAATGAAGCACGCGGCGTGCCAACCAACAGTGCTGCCATGTCGCGTGCCGACGCGTTCACCATCCCCGGCACCAACACCATTGATTCACTCAATCTGGCAAGCTCTGTGGGGATCTGTGCCTACCAGCTATCGGTACGTTGATAACCGGTTCCGGTCAGGCCGTTTTTTTAGAATATTTTACCGCGGCGTGTAACTGCTTGAGCTCCTCCTCTGTGAGGTTACGCCACTGGCCTGGCGGCAGCTTACCCAGTTTTATATGCATAATGCGGGTTCGCTTAAGCTTGGTGACTTCATAACCTAAAAACTCACACATGCGACGGATCTGGCGATTCAGCCCCTGAGTGAGAATAATGCTGAACTGGAATTTACCCCGCGCACTGACCTGACAGGGTTTGGTCACCGTGCCAAGTATCGGCACACCTTTGGCCATCTTCGATAAAAACCGCTCACTGATTGGCTGATTGACCGTGACGATATACTCTTTGTCGTGCGCATTCTCAGCACGCAGTACTTTGTTGACGATGTCTCCATCACTGGTCAGCAAAATCAGTCCTTCAGACGGTTTATCCAGTCGCCCGATAGGGAAAATACGCTCTTTATGGCCTACCGCGTCAACAATATTGCCTTTTACATGCCTTTCTGTGGTGCAGGTAATGCCAATAGGCTTGTGGTAGGCAATGTAAATCCGGTCAGATTTATCTTTGGCTACGCCACCAACAATTTTACCGTCCAGCTTAACGGTATCACCCGGTTGTACCTTGGTACCCAGTTCCGGCTGCTTTCCGTTAATGGTAACGCGCTTCTGCTCAATAAATTTGTCGGCCTCGCGGCGGGAGCAGACGCCGGTATCGCTCAGGTATTTGTTCAGTCTTTTGGGTGCGTCGGTAGTCATATTAAACAGACAATGTCACGATGAAACGTGCTTTTCATGAAAACTAGTAACGGTGCAGTATATCGGAATCCAGTGCAAACATCAGTGCTTTAGATGAAAGGAATATGTGCGTTAAAACCTGTCAGATAAATTTACACATTTCCAATGTACGGCGCATAGAGATATCAAAAAAACACAACAATTCATAAACTTAAATTTATGGCCTGAAAAATGCTTTTGCTACCGGAATTGTAAAAGCCCTTTTGCTAACTGCGCCTGGAGAGTTGTAATGAAGTTTATGAAGTTAATTAAATTAGTCGCGGCTTCTGCCCTATTCGTTGGTTCTGCAAACGCAGCACTGATAACTGTCGCTGATGGTGACCACAATATTAACGATGGTGCTTATGGCATACCCAGCATCACCAGTTTAGGTCACTCAATAGAGTATATGGGTACAAACCAATCTTCTATTTTTGCAGGTAGTGCCGACATCGTAATTATCGAGCAAAACCCGTACTTCGCCTCATTTGACATGTCGCTGGTAAATTCTTTCCTTGCAGGTGGTGGCCACATCATTCAATTTGGCGGTTCAGCCGGCGCACGTAACTTATTTGATCAAATCTACGGTACAAACTTTGGGTACGGAACATTCTCTTTTGATACCACTATGGCACCATCGGGTTCATCCTACTTCGACTCTTTCGCACCTACAAAAGGCGGTTTGCTGGACGAAGAAAGCAGTACTCATGGATATAACACGGCTTCATTACTGTCCTCTTGGGGCGGTACTTCTGTATTCAATGGTGGCGGAATAACTTCGGTCTGGACCGGGCAACACAATGGCGGACTGCTTACCTATCTTGGTTATGACTACTGTTGCGCTGCCTCCTCTCCTGACACAAGAGAACAGTGGGTTGAAGTGTTAAACTTCTCAATTAATAACGGCGCCGTTATCGAACGTGATGTTCCGGCTCCGAGCACAATTGCGCTGTTTGCACTTGCTTTACTGACAGTAAGAAGATTTCGTAAGGCATAAAAACTCAAGTATTTAGCAAGGGGGAATTTCCCCCTTGTTATCCCCAAACCTGATTTACATTTAAACGTTCAACACTATTTTCCCTCGCCACGTCTGTAAATAATCTGAAGCACAAGCTGGCGCCAATAACGAAATAGCACCAAACCCAATCAGATTAAGAGTCTTTTATTTTATAACACTGACGTTAAGTACTGTTTCTTGAAGTGATAATTTACCCACTTGTAGATTTCAGGCGTTAATCAACGTCATGTTCAAAGAACCCTCGAATCCCCCAACATTTGCGTTCACTGACACTGTCGTTTTTACTCAGGACGGGTAAACTCACAAGCGAGTTTGTTAAAAAACGATATCCCAACAGGACATCAACAATGAAAAAAATCACGTCTGTACCATTACGACTTTTTGCACCCTTGCTGTCAGTTATGCTGTTAGTCACTGCCCTGCCCGCCCTGTCCGATGAGCACGCGCGCAAGATCCCTATTGATGACGCCGTTGTGACCAAGCACAAAACGAAAATTCTGGGTAAAACGGTGGAGTACACCGCCACCACCGGCACGCAGCCGGTATGGAATGACAAAGGTGAGCCTACCGCCACACTGTTCTATACTTATTACAAACGCACTGACGTTAAAAAAGGTGAAGAGCGTCCCTTAATCATGTCATTTAACGGCGGACCGGGCTCAGCCTCGGTCTGGATGCATGTTGCCTATACCGGCCCACGTACGCTGAATGTGGACGATGAAGGCTACCCGGTACAGCCTTATGGTGTAAAAACCAATCCGTACTCCATTCTGGATGTGGCCGACATTGTGTTTGTTAACCCGGTAAACACCGGCTACAGCCGTGTGCTGGAGAACAAAGACGGCGAACTGCCCAGCAAAGACGCGCAGCGTGACATGTTTTTTGGTGTCAACGCCGACATCAAGTACCTGGCGGAATGGCTGAATACCTTTGTTACCCGCCATGAGCGCTGGACGTCACCGAAATACCTGATTGGTGAGAGCTACGGTACAACCCGTGTGTCGGGTCTGGCGCTTGAGCTGCAAAACAGCCAGTGGATGTACCTGAACGGCGTGATCCTGGTCTCGCCCACCGACATTGGTATTGAGCGTACTGGCCCGGTGAAGTCAGCCAACCGTCTGCCCTACTTTGCTGCCACAGCCTGGTACCACAACAAACTGCCAGCCGACCTGCAAAGCAAATATCTGATGGACGTGCTGCCAGAAGTGGAAGCCTTTACCATGAATGAACTGCTCCCAGCACTGGCAATGGGTAATGCACTGCCGGCAGAGCGTAAAGCGCAGGTTGTTAAACAGTTCGCGCGTTACTCTGGGTTGTCTGAAAAAGCGATTGAACAAAGCAATCTGGACGTCAGCACCACGTTCTTCTGGAAAGAACTGCTGCGTGACGAAGGCAAGACCCTTGGCCGCCTGGACAGCCGCTATTTAGGCATTGATGAAAAAGAGGTTGGCGCTCGTCCTGACTACTGGGCAGAGTTATCCTCATGGCTGCATTCATTCACGCCGGCGATTAATCACTACATTCGTACCGAACTGAACTACAAGACGGATATCAAATACAACATGTTCGGTCCGGTCCACCCGTGGGATCGCACCAATAACGAGACCGGCAAACAGCTGCGTCTGGCAATGGCTGAGAACCCTTACCTGAATGTGATGATTCAGTCAGGCTACTACGATGGCGCCACAAACTATTTCGATGCGAAGTACAACATGTGGCACATTGACGAAAGCGGTAAAATGGCTGATCGCTTCAGTTTCAAAGGCTATCGTAGCGGACACATGATGTACCTGCGTCGGGCCGATCTGGAAGAGGCCAATAACGACTTGCGGGAATTTATTAAGTCAACAATTCCTGCACAAGGCCAGCCAGCAATGTATCAGCGCTGAGTGTTTACCGTCACCGCGATGCGTCGCGGTGACGACTCCTTCCTTACGCCACTACGCCAGCCTCCCCGTTACAACGCCCTTTTCTCAGCCCGGTTACGGGTTAACCGAAGCAACGTTACGATATGCCTGCGTTCCCCACAACGGCACCGTCGACAGGCTGTGTTTAAAACTGCCTGACGTCTCTTTTGTCGAGTAAGCAACGTACATCAGCGTCTGGTTCTCGGCATCCAGAATGCGTCTTATCTTCATGCTTTTGAAGAAGATACTCTTGGATTTGGTAAACAGTACCTCGCCATTTTTGCTTTTATCTATCTGCGCCACCATCTGCGCAGTGATGGGACCGGTCTGGCGACAGGCGATGGAACTGTCTGACGGATCAGAAAAGTCCAGATTGGCCTCAATACTCGACACATGGCAGGTCACACCGGTCACCACCGGATCGGTAAACGCATCCAGTTTAATGTCTTTGGTAGTAAATAAACCCAGCGACACATCGCCTACTTCGTTGGTGTCACAGCCACTCAGCAACAGGATGAAAAGAACACTGTAGATTGCCCGCATCAGTACTTTCCTTTTAAGTCATGGATACACCTGACAATTACAACAAAAAACGGCACGCAAGGTGCCGTTTTTTTTCATCAGCGCCTAAACGCTTACTGCGTGATCACCGGCGCACCGGATGTCCACGGCCCTTGTGCGTCAACAATGGCTCGTTGCAATGCAGGTATTGCCGTTTCCTGCAGAGTCAGTACGCGTTTGCTCACCGCGTTTAGTCCATCCAGCGCATAGCCAAACTGCTCGCGATGCTGCGCGGTCGGACCATAGGAAGTACCCAGGGCTGACATCGCATAACCCAGTCTGCTTGAGATATTGGCGGGTTTCGCCCCCATCCGGTCTCTTGACGAGAGACCGTTAAGCGCCTCGTCAATGGCATGCATTTCACGCTGAATATCGGCGTACTGTTTTTCGAGCGCAGCAATATTACCCGGCGTTCTGTCCAGCGCGGTACGAACTGCTGTCATGGTGCCGGTCATGCCCTTCATTACTGCATTCAGTGAAGAGTAACGCCGTTCAGCGGCAACGATGTCCTTACCAAACGCCAGCACGTCCTGCTGAGACATACCCGGTAAGGCAGGCTCGAAAACAGGGGTTAATTCAAACGACACCGGCTCGGTCAGTGGCGTAATGGTACTGCCTTCACGTTTGTACAGCGTTGCCATGTATTGTCCCGGCGCGGCCATTAAACCGTCTCCCATCGGATCCCATGGCGACGGCTTGTCCCCGGTGATGGCGCTGACTTTGGCATGCGTCATGTTCCAGGTTACACGGTGCACACCTTTGGTGGTTTTTCCTTCAACCCGGTTAACAACGTTGCCGCTGGGATCGGTAATTTCCAGGAATACCGCCGGTTGTGGCTCTTCGTTTTCCTTTTCAATGGCTTCCCACTCAGGGTATTTCGGATATTTTTTCTCTTTAACCAGTTTCTTCTCTGCTTGCTGACGCCGTTCTTTTGCCGTCAGCAAACTCTCTTTCAGGAAGTAGGTCAGCGTTGCACCGTGCTCAGGGTTGTCTGCCACAAAGCGGTCGTCACCGTCGGTGTCGGTGTGGTTTTCATCCAGTCTGAACCATTTAACAGGCCGGCTCGGCGCAAACAGTAAGGCGTCTTTCTGCATGGCTTTTTCGTTCAGTGCACGAAGTGGCGCATAGTCATCCAGAATATAAATACCGCGTCCGAATGTGCCGGCAATCAGGTCGTTTTCACGCCGCTGAATTTGTACATCGCGGGTCGAGATAGTCGGCATTCCGCCGGTCAGCTCAAGCCACTTTTTACCACCGTCGACGGTGAAAAACACGCCAAACTCAGTACCAATAAACAGCAGTTCCTTGTTCACGTGGTCCTGCACAATACGCCACACCAGATGCTTAGCGGGCAGATCATCGGCCAGCGAGCTCCAGCTTTTGCCAAGGTTGGTCGACTTGATAAGGTACGGCTTATAATCGCCGTACTTATGATTATCCAGCGCGACATACACGGTTTCAGGGTCGTACAGGTCAGCGCGGATATCGTTCACATACGCGGTCTCGGGAACGCCTCTGACTTTGCTTAAATCAATTTTTTTCCAGTTTTTGCCACCGTCCTGAGTCACCTGAATCAGTCCGTCATCGGTGCCCACCCAGAGAATATTTTCATTCACCGGACTTTCCGCGAAATTGGCAATGGTGTGATATTCAGACATGGCGTACAAATCCCAGCCCGCTTCCACTGACCACGTACGCCCCATCATTTTGCTGTGCATCCGGTTGCCGTTTTTCGTCAAATCGCCAGAGATGGGCGTCCAGCTGTCACCCCGGTTATCCGAGCGCCATACACGCTGAGAAGCGAAGTAAATTCGTTTGGGATCGTGGGCGGAGACATTAATCGGCGCATCCCAGTTGTAGCGTTCAGCCGGATCGCCTGGCAGCGGCTGCGGCTGGATATATACGGTTTCTCCGGTTTTACGGTCAACACGATTCAGGTTGCCCTGTTGCCACTGCGAATAGATGATATCCGGGTTACCCGGTTCGGTTGCAGGCTGATGGCCATCGCCGCCCAGCGTCAGGAACCAGTCTTTGTTTTTTATCCCTTCTGCACGATCGGTGCGGGACGGACCTCCCTGCGTTGAATTGTCCTGAGTACCGCCGTATACCATATAAAATGGCTCGGCATCATCCACCGCGACTTTGTAAAACTGTGACAGCGGCAGGTTGGCCATAAAGCGCCAGTTTTCCATGCGGTCGTGCGACATATAAATGCCGCCATCGGAGCCAATCAGCACAAAATCAGGATCGGAAGGATGAAATGCCATGGCATGATCATCGACGTGCTTACGTTTGGTATTAATGGGCGTCCAGGTTTTCCCGCCGTCATCAGACACTTTGCTGTAATTGCTGGCAATATACACGCGGTCAAACTGATGCTGATCGGCAAAAATTTCCTGATAATAATGCGGGCCGGTGCCGCCGCCGACTTCATCAGACATCTTTTCCCAGCTTGCCCCGCGATTGTCAGAGCGATAGAAGCCCCCCTTGCGGTTATCGGTTTCAATGGTGGCGTACAACACATCCGGTTTAACCGGTGAGATTGCCAGACCGATTTTACCGAGGTTTCCTTCCGGTAAGCCTGTTTTCAGTTTTGTCCATGACGCACCACCGTCCTCAGACGTATAAATACCTGCGCCAGGACCGGTGCCAACATACGCCTCTATCTTTCTCTGACGGGACCAGGTTGCCGCATACAAGCGGTCAGGATTGCGCGGATCCATGACCAGTGACGTCACTCCGGTCCATTCATCGTCAGGTTTGAGCACCTGTGTCCATGTTTCGCCGCCATCCGTGGTTTTATACAGCCCGCGCTCTCCCCCGCTGGTCCAGAGGGGACCTTGTGCAGAGACCCAAACGGTATTGGAATCCTGTGGATGAACAATGATATCAGAGATATGCTCTGAGGCCTTCAGGCCCATGTTTTTCCAGTTTTTACCGCCGTCTACCGATTTATATACCCCGTCGCCAAAACTGATATGGCGGCCACCATTGTTTTCGCCGGTACCTACCCAGATAATGTCTGAGTTATTCGGGTCAATGGTTACATCCCCGGTGGAATACACCGCCTGTTTATCAAATACCGGCGACCAGGTTGTCCCTGCATTGTCGGTTTTCCAGACGCCACCGGAGCCAACGGCAACATACCAGGTGGACGGATTTTTCTGGTCTACGGCAATATCGGCAATGCGGCCCGACATATACGCTGGTCCGATACTGCGCATTTCCATCGCTTCAAAGGTCTTGGTGCTGAACAGCGGTTTGTTATCCGCATCATCGTCGGCGCTCAGGACCTGTGCTGAAGACAGCATAAACGACGCAGCCAGCGCTGTTTTAATAAGAGTTTTCATGTCGTTCCTTACATAGCTAAAGGGTAAGAGTAGAAGGCATTACAGTGTTAACCTATTGTTAACAAAAGAACAGCGCAAGGAAAAAATGACCATGGTGAACTTCCATAACGCGATATCCCCAAACAGATATAGTTGATTTCTGTTAATGTTGCACATGCTGTCTCAACGCTTCCGGGCCAATCTGCTGCCACAAGGTATCGCATCACGCTCATGATCAAAGCCCGTATTTGTTTGCTCTGCGCCCTATTTGTCAGTGCTGTGTCCCTCGCCGGTGTGCCGGAAGAACGGATAGAAGTCACCGCCCGGCTGCCTCATTACCAGAGCGCGCTGAAACATATTCTGCCCGCACAACGTGTCACCGATGAAACCACCTTCAGTTCCGACAGCGTGGCCACGTTACTTTCCCAGTCTCCGGAGATAAACCTGAACGGTCAGGGTGGCCTGTTTCAGGCGATTAATCTGCGCGGTTTTGCGCGCTGGCGTATTCAGACACGTGTTGAGGGGATCCCCATTCATACCGAGCGACGCGCGGGTACTGCGGCAGAATTTGTGCCGCCGGGTTTTATCAGCCAGGCCTATGTCACACCGGGGGCGGCCTCTACACAATTGGGTTCAGGCGCCATCGGAGGCGGGGTTGATCTGATGCTGTCGGCGCCGCAGCGCAGTGCCCTCACCTACCGGTACGGCCACCTGGCCGATTACCGCGACATTCAGGCTGCGGGAGTAACCCGGAGCAACACAACAAGCTGGATACTCAGTCACCGGCATGCCAACAACAGCCGTGATGCTAACGGCTCGACTATTACCGACGGTTTTGAACAGCACAGCGTGCTTATGCGACACCGCCCGGACAACAGCCTGCTGAATGAGAGTATGTGGCTGTATTCGACTGCCAATAATGTCGCCAAAGCCAGTGCAGATAACCCCGCTGAGCGCCTGACCACCTATCCTGCCAATGACCACCTGCTGGGCAAACTACAACTGAACTGGTTTAACACCCTGTTGTATGTGCATCACAGCAAGCAGACCACTCGTGTAGAGCGGCCAGGTACCCGGGTGAATACCGTTGAGAACCGCTCACTGGATTTTGGTGTGCAGGCGCATGACACGCTGGATTACGGCGAGGTACAACTCACCTGGCGCGCAGGGGTCGATGCCAGAACCGGTGTAACAGCGGCAGAGCATGAGACAGATAACACCGGCAACAGCGTATTCCGACAAACCAATCTTGATGCGCAGCAGTGGGAAGGCTTTGTGGCGGCCGACTTTAGCTACCCGACCGACACCGGAACCGTGGCGGGCGGCGCGCGACTGGCTAAGCAGTACCAGCGCAATCAGACGTCCAGTCATACCAGCCACGACAGCAACCTGAGTACATTTATTGGCTATGCCCACCCGCTCAGTCAGCACTGGCGGTGGTCGGGATACCTGAGTCAGGCCTACCGGGTTCCCAGCCTGACCGAACGTTACTTTGACGGTACAACGCCGCGCGGGTCAGTGACCGGTTCAGCCAGTCTGGACACCGAACGGGCACTGAATGTACAAACCAGCCTCGCGTTTCAGGGTGCCGCCACCGGCATCACCGTCACGGCGTTCCGGCAGCATATTGACGCCTATATCGAACGCATTCAGATTGCACAGAACGCACTGGCTTATCGCAATCTCGACCGTGCGACCGTGAGCGGCGTGAGCTATGAGAGCTGGTATCAGTTTGATGCTGCCCAGCTTCAGTGGACACTGCGGCTGTCAGGCCAGTGGTTAACCGGTGAGGACAGTCAGGGGCGGCCCGTTGCCGATATTTCTCCTGCCAGCCATCGTCTTTCTCTGACCATGCAGGGTGAGAATAGCCAGGGGTTCGTGGTTATCAGTCATCGTCAGGCCAGCACCGCGCAAGTGGGCGGCGAGCTGCCCGTTGCCAGTGTGACAACGCTGGATGCCGGATACACCTATCAGGTCAGCGACACGGACTCCGTCACCGTAAACCTGACCAACCTGACCAACCGGCACTTTGTGGTCTCGCGCGACGAACAGGCACCGTTTGCAAAAGGACGGGACATGCATGTGTCATGGCAGCGCGTATTCTGAGCACGCTGACAGCAGACCGAACACTGTCGTAGTTTGCACGGCAACACGCTATGATACTGCCAGGTCGTTCATCAGGGGTGTCATACCATCGTGTCAGGGAAACTGCGACAGTTTAGTCGTCACATACATTTATGGCTGGCGCTGGCCATACTTGTGCCTTCGGTTATTGTGATTGGCAGCGGCATCCTGCTGCAGGTAAAAAAACAGTCTGACTGGATCCAGCCTCCCACACAAAAAGGCCAGTCAACTGCGCCGGGTATCAGTTTTGAACGTATTTTAGAGGTGGCAGCGTCTGTGGAGCCGCTCAATGTCTCAGGCTGGCAGGACATAGATCGCCTTGACGTGCGCCCTGATAAAGGGCTGATAAAAGTGCAGGCAGTGAATCACTGGGAAGCGCAAATCGATGCGCAGACCGGCGCGCTGTTGCAGGTTGCCTATCGGCGCTCTGACATCATCGAAAGCATCCACGATGGCAGCTGGTTTGCCGATGCAGCAAAGCTGTGGCTGTTTCTGCCCGCGGCCATTCTGCTTTTTATCATGTGGTGCACCGGGACTGTGCTGATGTACACCACACTTAAAAGCAAATATAAGAAGCAACACGCCAGACGCGGCCGGACGCCTTTGTGACAACCTGCACGGCCTGGACTGACGCTGACATTACCCTGTCCGCCCGGTCAGGCGCGCAGGTAACGTTCGCGCCCTTTAGCATTACTCACTGGCGATATACGCCTCCACAATAACATCCAGCAGCGGATAGTTAGCTTCCAGATAGGCACTGCCCTCTGATTTTATCGGCCCCTGTTTGCCGCCACGCATGCCGCCGCCGGCCGACTCTCCGTACAGCGAGTACAGACGCCCGACCACATCCATCCCGGCGGTCACCTCGCCAAACGGGGAGAAGCCGTCATTATCCAGCCGCGTGTTATCCACCAGGTTAATGTACACCTGGGTGTTGCGGGTATCCGGCCCGGTCATCGCAAAAGCCACACGGCCCCGGGTATTGGTTTCAATCACCGGATCATCACCGAAGGCCTGATCCTCCCACGCCGCTGTCACAGCCGGTGACGGGCTTAAACCAAACTGGGCAATAAAGCCGTCAACCACCCGGTTTATGGTCACACCATCATAAAAGCCGTGTTTCACCAGATGATAAAAACGCGCAGCACCTAACGGCGCCCAGGCTTTGTGCACGGTAATTTCAAACGCACCCTCGGTGGTGTCAAAGCGGGCGGTAAAGACATCGGGAATGTCACCTGACCAGGCCGGCGCGGTCGGCGTCAGTAACAGCGCATTGTCGGGCTTATCTGAGGTTGCCGTTTTCTCCAGCAGTCTGGCCAGATAAGGCCCCCAGATACCGGGCAGCGAGTGTGTACCGTGTCCGCGGGTAAGTTCCGTGATCGCCAGCGTTACCGCCTCGCCATCAGGCACGTTGCGTATTTGCTCTTTCAGGATCCCCAGCTCAGGCGGGTTTACCTGATCGTCCGCAGAATTAATCGCCAGTAACGGCGCGGTAATTTTCTCAAGGTGAGGCTGGGGATTGTAAAAGCGCGATGCATCAAATGCCCATACCAGATCATTGGCGTCCATGGCCGCTGCGTAACGGTCAACCATGTTATCGAGCATGGTTTCTGCCTGTTCCCGGGTCGGTGCCACCTGCTGATAATAAAGCGGACTCGAGACCATCATGATCAGCGGGTACATAGCTTCACGCAGTCCGGGCGGCTGACTGGTATAGTGGCCATTATTCCACTGCGGATCCTGTTTCACCGCATCAATGATCATTTTACGCAGCATGCGGTTACGCCCGGCTATTTCGACCGGCAGGCTGGCCAGCGGCATCAGCGCATCCATAAAATCAGGGTAGGTATAGCCCCATACCCAGGAGAACATGCCCCCCATCGAGGTGCCGGTTACCAGACGCAGATGATTAACACCCAGGTGTTCGGTCAGCAGCCGGTACTGGGCGCGCACCATATCGTCATACGTGTAGGTGGGAAATGCACCGGCCAGGCCATCACTGGGCTTACTTGACTGGCCGTGGCCAATCGCATCGGGCAAAATAATGAAGTACTTTTCTGCATCCAGCAGCCCGCCTTTTTCAAACAGAACCCCGGCATAGCGGTCACGCAAAAATCCCGCGCCACTGCCTGTGGTGCCGTGCATGATGAGCACAGCGTTGGTGACCTGTCCGTTTTCATCCCGCCTGATCTTACCCAGGGTGCGATAGTGTTGTCTGAGATCCAGCGTGCCGCCGGTTTCAAATGAAAATTGCCGGATGGTGAAGTCACCTTCCTCAACAGCAGGCAAAGCCCGGGCACACACAGAAAAAAACAAGGTCGTCAGAATTACTATGATTCGGCTCATCATTATTCTCAGTCATGTTGTATTGCAACGTCCCGTCGTGGTAAATCGTGCTAACGGTGACGTCAGAGGATGTCGTGCTCAACCATAAAGAAAAGGCGCGATAACCTTCGGGTTAGCGCGCCTGTTGTTGGTTAGAGTTCGACTCTGGCCTCGGAGCCCAAGCCCGGGCCGTAGACGATGGCATTCAGCAGCAGGCGGTTGGTACCGCGCGCGGAACCGCGGAAGTTGGGCTGTCCAGAGAACAGAATCACCTGACCGGCACCAACCGACTCGCGGGTCAGATAGGCGGTATTGGCAATACGCTGCGCCGCTTCAGGCCAGATCAGGCCGCTCATACGCACATTCAGCGCCTGACCTTCCGGCAGGGTGAACCAGCGGTCTGCCTCTTTTTTGTCCTTGCTGTTTTCAGCCGCTTTTTTATCCATCGGCTGATAAACCCCGGCACGAATAACCGCCTCAGATCCCGCACCTGACATCAGCAGTGGCTGGTTAGCATACAGCAGGGGCAATACCTCAGGAGTACCGATGGTGAGCCAGTGCTTCTGATCGGTTCTGCCCGAGACCATTGCACCACTTGGCATGAAGATTTTCAGCCATTTGTCACGGCGTTCCAGTTCTTCTTTTTTCAGCGGCTTAGGCTGACCATCCCACGGGAAAGTGAAACTGGTGTCCAGGTTATGCGCCATCACGCTGTTTGTATCCAGCGTTTCTGACTCTGCCAGCCATTCACGACGAAGGGCGATGTCATAATCAAGCGCATCGTCAAAGCTGTTTTCGATGGTGCGCACTTTGCTGAGGCCGTCCTTATCTGCCAGTTGTCCGGCGCTGCTGCCATGGGCAATCAGAGTACCGCCCATTTCCACCCATTTTTTCAGCGCGTCTTTCTGGCCTTTATCCAGCTTGCCCCACGACGTAGGCATGATCAGTACGTTATAGCGACGCAGATCGGTGCGACTCAGTGCGCCACTGTCGAGCTGGCTGTGCCGGATCCCCAGATTGGAATCCAGGCTCCACCAGGTAGCGCCCACGTCATAACTGGAGAAATTCCCATGGCTGATAATGCCCACCTGGGGCTTTTCCAGCAGTTTGAAATGCTCACCACCCCAGTCCGGCAGTTCGCCTTCACCAAACCCACTGTTCACCGCATGCAGCGCAATGCCCAGTTCGTCCGCAGTCAGTTTGGATACCGCAGCGAGATCATCCCGCTGAGGGTTATCGGTGACGGTCACAATAATGGCACCACGGTTGAATGCCTGGCCGCTCAGTTCTGAGGGCTTGTCAATCAGACGCACCTCTACGCCACGCTCCATCATTCGCGCAGCAAAGCTGACAGAGCGATCATCCTCACCATCAACGACCCAGGCGATGGCGTCATTCACCAGCGGATTAGTGACATCCTGCGGGGCGTAAGGCGTCAGGTTACGCGTCAGGTGCTCCGGTACGGTCAGGCTTTCCAGACCATACATCATGGTCAGGTTCCACGCGGTAGTGTCATACATGACAGACGAGCCGTCGCGCAGTGTTTTCTGACGCTCTTCGCGCAGCACTTCGTCTTTTACACCGGCTTCAAACTCAAGGATCGCGGCAATCAGCGGCGCTTCAGGCTGACGGTTCGGAATAACAATACTGTTTGCCGGGATCACCACGTCTTTCTGAGTCTGCCCCAGCTGGTTAACTGCGCGGTCAACCTTAATATCCTTATCGGCTACAAACACCTCAATGTCCTGCGCCAGCAGACGATCCACCAGCGCCTGAGTGCGCCCGTGGTTCTCATTGGCCAGGATTACGTAGGTGCGGTTAGCAAACTTGCCTTTTGAGGCAATATTGTTTTTTCTGCCCTGCCAGAAATCGCGGTACATGGCTTTACTGTGTTTAGCCAGGGTTTCCAGGTTTGCCAGTGTTGATACAAACTGGTGATGTACCGATTCCTGATAGGTCTGCACCGTTCCTTCCGGACGGCGGACACCGTCTTCTGCCATGCGGGATTGTTCGTACAGAATGTGCATCGAACCACGGTACTCGGCATAGTTGGAGTAGCCCGGATACCAGTTCTCAAACCATTCACCGGTGTAGTACCGCCAGCCGCGCGCATCGAAGGCAGCTGACTGTTCACGGGCAAAGGTTTTCGCCCATTTCTGCAGGTTCGGATCAATATTGTCATTCAGCGGCTGACGTGGTGGTCCCATCAGAAAGGTATCCTGTGAGCCCATCTCATGGCCGTCAATCATCAGCTGAGGACGCCACTGATTGATCAGTGCCACGCGTCCAACCGTCTCAGGCTGCGTCAGGTAAAAGAAGTCACGGTTAAGATCAAAAAAGTAGTGATTGGTTCTGCCATACGGCCAGTCGCCACGGTGCAGCAGTGACTGATCGTCCACGTTGGGGGCAGTGCCACGGTATTGCTCCAGCGACTTGGCAAAACGGGCACGGCCATCCGGGTTCATCATCGGATCAATGACCACCACCATGTCATCCAGTAATGCGCGGGTTGCAGCGTCCTCACTGGCAATCAGGTGATAAATGGCGGTGAGTGCCGCATCGGCACCGGAGGTTTCGTTACCGTGAATGGAATAGGCCATCCAGGCGACCGCAGGCAGTGAGTCAATCAGCGATTTGGCTTCACTGTCAGACGTTGTGCGAGGATCAGCCAGTTTACCCAGACCGGCTTTAATGCTGTCCAGACGCCCCAGATTGTCGGGCGTGGCAATGAACGCGGCGATCAGAGGGCGGTTTTCGTGCGTGCGGGCGTATTCCACCACCTTCAGGCGGTCAGACTCTGTCGCCCAGGTCATGACGGCCGCATGAATTTGTTCCGGTGTAGCCACCCGGCTGCCAATTTCAAAGCCCAGTAGCTGTTCCGGTGGCGTAATCGCCTGGTTGTAATTGCCGGTCAGCAACTCCCCCTGATAGGTCAGATCAGGATCCTGGACCGGAGACATTAACACCGCCGCATAAGCGGGCAGCATAACCATACTTAGCAGTGGTATCACCCACCGTGAGATCGCTCGCATGTGTGTTCCTTCATTATGATTGTTGTTTATTTTCAAGCCATAAGCATAGTCCAGTGTCGTTAAAATGCCGTCAATGCATGCGCGACTAAATGCGCAGTTTCATCGACTTGCGACCAGAATGCGTTTTAAACCGACGAAAAGCTCACAGTATGCCGTTATCGGCATAGCGCCTGGCGACGGCATATCGTACTCTGAGACTAACACTATCTTCTGCGAGACCGACATGAAGGCAATAATTTATCTGGCGAGCCTGCTGCCACTGACGCTGGCCGCCCAGACCACAGAAACCGACACCACGCTGAATGCCTACGCAGCAGGTTATGTCGCCAACTTTACCTGCAGCGCAACCTTTAACGGGGGCAAAACTGCCGGGCAAATTCGCGAGGATGAGTTAACCGGCATTTACCCACTGATTGCAGACCGGGTGAGTACGCTCCGGGCAGACGTTGATACTGACAATAAGCGGGTTGTGGTGGCGTACGACAATGGCAAGCATCAGCGCATATCTGTATGGCGCCCGCGCCTTGGTTGTGTCGACCTGCCGGTAGGCGCGTCCCTTGACGACGCAGCACGGGTAATGTCTCCCTTTGCCGAAAGCCAGCCCGAGCCGGATGATGGTTCACCCTGGACAACCCGGCAGACGGTGAATACCCCCACCGGTAACGCCCAGCTTGATAAGGTGATTGCCAATGCATTTACCCGCCACTATGGTGAAGGCGCAAGAACCTCTGCCGTATTGATTGCGACACCGGACCGTATTGTGGCAGAGCATTATAAAGCGGGCTTTACCCCAGACACTGCGCAGCGTACCTGGTCTGTTGCCAAAAGCATTGGCGCCAGTGTGATTGGCGTGGCCGTTGCACAGGGCCGGGTTGACGTGAAGAAGCCCGCGGGTCTGGAAAACTGGTCACATCCGCTCGATCCACGCGGCAAAATCACGCTGGAAAATCTGCTGCATATGGCGTCAGGTCTTGACAGTAATGTCGCCGGAAACCGCACGGACCGGCTGTATATGGGCGGGGGACTGGTATCGGATACCGCCACCGAAACTGCGCTTGAAGTGGCGCCCGGCACCCGCTGGAAATATGCCAATAATGATACGCTGCTGGCACTGCGCACACTGCGTGAGACCTTCAGTGATGAAACCGACTACCTGACCTTTCCGTACACCGAATTGCTCGACAAAATCGGCATGAAGCATACGTACCTGGAAACAGACTGGCAGAGTGACTTTATTCTGTCTTCCCAGGTATGGACCACCGCACGGGATCTGGCGCGTCTGGGCTTACTGCACCTTAACAATGGCCGCTGGGGTAACCAACAAATCCTGCCTGAAAACTGGCTGACTTACATCAGCACCCCTGCCCCCGCTCAGCCCGGCGAGGGCAGACCAGGCTATGGTGCGCAGTGGTGGCTGTACAATGAACGCTTTAGTGAACTGCCCGATGACACCCTGGCCGCACGCGGCAATCGCGGTCAGTTCCTGGTCATCATTCCAAGCAGGCAGCTGGTTATTGTCAGACGCGGCTATGATCTGGCGGGTCAGCCCGGCTTCAGCGAGCATGACTTTACCCGCGATGTGCTGAAAGCTCTGCAGCAATAACGGATTGACAGGTTAATCCCCGTGAGTGCGCCCGCAGACCCGGACCTGTTCAATCTGGTGGTTGTGCGGGCTTAGTAGTATCAAATCGGCACGTGCTCCCACCGCAATACTGCCCGACTCACGCTGCATGTTCATAAATGTGGCGGGCACAGTACTTGCCATGGTGATGGCATCCTCCAGCGGGATCCCAAGCCCATGATGGGTATTCAGCACGGCGGTATGCATATCCAGACACGAACCGGCAAGTGTCCCGTTCGGCGTGGTCAGCTTGTCACCATGCCGTTCAATGGTACTGTCAAAAAACGCCATCGAGGTTATCTCACTGCCAACATGCGCCATGGCGTCTGTTACCAGCATCATGTGACTGATCCCTTTGGCATGGATCGCAATGCGGGCACTGGCAGGATGCACATGATGATGATCGACGATCAGACCACAGTAACTTGCAGCATCATCCAGCGCGGCGCCGACAACACCGGGGGCGCGCGATGTCATGGCCGACATGGCGTTATACAGGTGCGTAAAACCGGTCGCGCCGGCCCGCAAGGCTTCGCAGGTTTGCTCATAGGTGGCATTGGTATGCCCCAGTGATACCACCACGCCTTCTGCCACCAGTTCGCGGATAAAGCCCGGATCGGTCTGTTCCGGCGCCAGTGTCACCAGCACACGACCAATGTCTTTGCGCATCAGCACGGCCACATCGCGATCAGCCGGGGGGCGAATAAACGATGCGCTGTGTACCCCTTTTTTATCAACACTTAAAAACGGGCCTTCAAAGTGAATGCCTGCCACTGTCGAATTCTGCTCTTTGACGACGTCCGCCACCGCGTCGGCCGCCCGGTGCATGACATCTGCCGTGTCGGTAATAACCGTTGGCAACATGCGGGTCGTGCCGAATTTTGCATGGGCACGGGCTATCGCACGCACACCGTCCACGTCGGGCTGCTGATTCAGCAGCACCCCGCCGCCCCCGTTAACCTGGGTGTCGATGTAGCCTGGCACCAGCATACCGGCGTGCATAGTGCGACATTCGTCTGGCGTCGCATCACGCACCCCGTCTATCAGGCCATCACACCAGGTCACGGTCTGTGAGGTTTTCCACCCTGTGGGGGTCAGCACACGGGCAACGGTGAGTGTGCCCGTGTTAGTGTTTGTCTGTGTCATTGTTATGTCCTTGTCTGCTGACGCACCGCAAACGCAACAGCGCCTTTTTCCGGGCTGTCCTCAGGTGTAATAATACGGGACTGAACGTGCGCCGGCAGCCTCGTCTGATAGACCCCAGACAGTCCGCCGACAAATGCCAGCGGTAGCGCGTTGCCATCCAGCATGCGCGTGGCAACAGCAGACAGATAATCACTGCCTGACTGAAGCAGGCGTTCGCTGGCGGGGTCTCCGGCCCGGGCCAGCCTGACCACCTCGGGCGCCAGTGCCGCATAGTCGTTCGACTGATAGTCGCTAACGGCGGCAACAAGATCAAAATCGGCATTAACATGTAAGTACTCACACACTTTCTGCGCAAGACTATCCATTGGAATCAGCGCATCCATTGCCATAAGTGTATGGCGCACAGCCTCAAGCCCCAGCCAGGCACCGCTTGCCATGTCGCCCAGCATAAAACCGTGACCGCCAGTATCAGTAAACCGGCCATTGGCAAAGCAGGTGGCGGCTGACCCCGTACCGCAGACCAGCACGGCACCGTCCCGGCCTCCATGTGCGCCAAGACAGGCCGCATGCAGGTCGCTGATAACATACAGGGTACGAAACGGATGCGGCCATTGCAGAAAGGCCGCTTTGGCCTGTGGAATATTGGCACCGGCAAGCCCGGCACACACCACCACATCAGACATCGCCAGCCCCAGTCCGGACTGTGACAGTGCGCTTTTGCAGACTGTCAGCACCGACTCACGCGCGCGTGCGGCATCACGTACAATGTTGGCCGGTCCGCCTTTCGCTGTGGCCAGGGTCTCACCCTGTGCATTGACCAGTATGGCCCGGCACTGCGTTCCACCGCCATCGATGCCAATGTAGTAACTTGTCATTCTGTGTGTTCCGGATACGTCACGTTTTGTTTAATCATGCATTTTACGTGAAAACCGGTGTAATACAGCCCCGCCGGCAAAATTGTCGGGGTCGTACCATCAAAGCGAACAGAACACGCCGGGAATAGCATGTTCCTAACGGGATTATTGGGCTGTGTCGTACCGGGTCAGGTCGTTGTACTCAATCATGTTTCTGAGCTCCTTGCCATATTCGGCGCCGCGCTCAGAATAACTGTTAAGCCCGCGGGTCAGCGGCAGGCCGGTAATTTCAGCATTTTTGTTACGCAGTGACGCCCGGATCTGACGCAGTTCGCGGTACGCGTCGTGGGCGTTAAGGTTCATCATGTAACTTTTGACCGAGTCACTGGGAGAGCGAAAATCCGCCACTTCATGCACCGCGCCGTCATTGCGGTCATTGGGAACAATGCCGCATCCTTTCTTAAAGCACCACTGGCCAAAGAAATTGTTGCCCTGCTGGGCAAAGCGCGACGTTCCCCAGGCACTTTCATTCGCCGCCTGGGCCAGTGCCAGTGACGCCGGAATAATGTCTGCGCGACGCAGCAGAACCTCGCATAAAGAGGTTCCCTGAAGATCCTTTTCGTCTATCCGATACTTCTCTTCAAATGCCTTTAAGGCATCATCGGCGTTTCTTTCTGTGCTGCAGGTCGACTGGATCTCTGTACGATCGCTCTGAATTTCCTGGTTAAGATCGGTCACGATAGGCGCAAAATAGGAGAAAAACGCTGCTTTACGCTCGGGGCCGGCCGGGTATTGTGAAAAGTCAGGTGGCGTTACGCGCGAGAAAAACGCCACGTAAATAACCAGTGCCACGGATAATACCACCAGCATGGCGATCAGTTTTGAAGTCATTGTCTTCATAAAGACACTCCTTATAACGTCAATACCCTAACCCTGTCATATTTTGTCTGTAAACGCCAAACTGTTCGGATTAAACCCCTGTCATGTGGGTGCGCGCCGGCCTGGCCGGGATGGGTAAAAAGTTAAAGAAATAGCCACAATACCCGATTAATTTGATACAGGTCATGGCGATAACCGCCGCATACGCTAAGCTCACGTGACATTCACGCTGACGTCCGGAAAGTGGAGCATTATGTTCTGGAAATTATATAACGCCGTAGAAAGCACTTTTTTCTACACGCTTACCCGAAAAATCATCGGTAATGTGCTGTTTCTTTTCCTGTTCCAGTTGGCTGCATTTTATCTGCTGTATCAGTACGCAGATGCAGACGCATCGCAGCGGGACACGCTTGAGACCTGGAGCCTTACGCTGTTTGTTGGCAGTGTGATGTGCGTGATTTTCACCATTTTTTATCTGCATTATCTGATTGTGCGCCCGGTCAACGCGCTGCTGGCGTCGCTGAACAAAATCAACCACACCCGCGGCAATCTGAACGTTCACCTGCCCGCCTTTACCCGCGATGAGTTCCGAACTCTGTCAGAGGCCTACAACCTGTTTGTTGATAACCTTGCCAGCCTGATGCTGCAAATCCATACCCAGGCCAGTCAGGGCAGTCATGCTAATGAAGAGGTAGCAGCACTGGTCTTGGGCGCGTACCAGAGTGCGGATAAGCAAAAACAGCTTAGTCACAAGGTGGCCTCGTCAAGCCATGAAGTCAGCAACAGTATTTCACGCATTGTTGATGCGTCAGATACGGTGGCATCCACCAACCGCCAGAACATGCACAGTGTGAATGAAGCCAGTCAGCAGCTTGCCTCGTCACAACAGCAGATTGATAAGATTATCGTGCTGTTGTCCCAGTTCTCTGCCACCGTGGAGGGGCTGCAGGAAAACGCCGGGAACGTAAGAAACATCCTGAAAATGGTAGAAGAGTTTGCCGACCAGACCAACCTGCTGGCGTTAAATGCCGCTATTGAGGCTGCCCGCGCGGGCGAGGCCGGACGGGGTTTTGCTGTGGTGGCAGATGAAGTTCGCACGCTATCAGCCAAAGTTGCCGATGCCACGCAGCAGATCAGTACCTTTCTGGGCGGGATGGAAAAACTGGTGGATGACACCCAGCGTGAATCTAACTCACTGATTAAAGAATCTGACGGGATGAAAACCGTGTTGTCGGATACCGGTGAAACCTTTGGCAAAATGGTCTCAGACTTTAACCAGAATACCGATCAGATCGACAATATTATCAAAGCGGTAGAGTCACTCGAAAGCCAGTACCGGCAAACAGAGCATGCGGTCAACGACATCAGGGAACTGAGCGATGAAGTACAGAGCCAGATGCAGGCTGTGACCGAACAGGCTGAACATGCCAGAACGCTCACCGGTTCCACCAGTACCCAGCTGGCCCGATTTATCGAATAACCAATCCAAGGTGTTCAAGTTTACCGTCTGACGGTAAACTTAGCGCCATGAATTATTCCATTCCCGCTCAGCTCACGGTCAGTGAACTGGAAGTAAAAAAAAGCCGGTTTATTGCCTATGCCGGTCATGTTGCAGACCGCGCCATGGCCATGGCACTGCTTGATGACATTAAAGCCCGTTACCCCGACGCACGCCATCACTGTTGGGCTTACCAGCTTGGCAATCCCGCGTCGCCGGTATCGGCAGCCATGAGTGATGACGGCGAACCGTCCGGCACAGCCGGCAAGCCCATTCTGAATGTGCTGCAGCATAAAGCGGTGGGTGACGTCATGGTCGTGGTGGTGCGCTATTTTGGCGGTATTAAGCTGGGTGCCGGCGGTCTGGTGAGAGCCTATTCAGGCGCAGCCCAGCAGGTCATGGAGCAGCTCCCGCTGCATACCCAGGTGGCGTTAAGCGCGGTGCGCGTAAGCAGCGACTTTAAGCATGAGCAGTTTATCCGCCACTTTGTACAGCAGCACAACGGTAACATTGCTGACGTACAGTATGGCGAGCGCGTAACCATGACGGCCAGTTTACCTGCTCCCGACCTTCCCGCCCTGCAGGAAGCCACGGGCGGAATGGATGTTCAGCTTAGCAACGAAGAAAACTGATCGCCCTGACCGGGCGTATCACCCTTTAACTTTTTTCTGATTACGACCTCGCAACTACGGAGCCAGGGAATGCGTGCATTGCTCTTTTGTATTTTTACGCTGGGATGTCTGACCGCCTGTGACAGCCAGCAGTCTGACGTCTCACGGTTACGCTCGGTGATGGCCACCACGGTCAGCGCCTTTGACGGACAGCAGCAACATAAATTATCCGGCGTCACCCAGTCTGCCGAAACCAGCCAGCTGAGTTTTGAAGTGGCAGGCATCGTCAACACGGTGAAGGTGAATCTGGGTGATGAGATTCAAAAAGGACAGTTGCTTGCCACCATTGATGACAAAGTGTTTTCACTGGCTGTGAAACAGCGTCAGGGTGCACTGTCTGAAGTGCTGGCCCGCCTGGAAGAAGCCAGGCGCGACTACCGCCGCAAGCAACAGTTGCGTGAGTCCGGCGCAGTGTCAGAGGCCGAACTGGATATCGCCTCAACCCAGCTGACCGCGCTGGAGGATCAGGTCGATATCGCGCGAGCGCAGCTTGCACTGGCGCAGGAAGAACTGGATGACACCCGTCTGGTTGCCCCCTACCCGGGCCGCATTGCAGGTCGCTTTATCGAACCCTCACAACGCATTACCCCCGCGCAGCCGGCGTTTTCTATCGAGGGTTCCAGCGGTATTGAGGTGTCGGTTGCCGTGCCTGAAAACCTAGTCAACAAAATTCACCCAGGCGATGAGGTCGACATCACGGTGTTTGCGCTGGATGGTAAGACACTGACCGGCCAAGTCTTTGAGGTCGGCAGCCGGGCACAAAGCGCCAATGCCTTTCCGGTAACCATCACGTTGGATAATCCGCCTAAGGGCCTGCAGCCCGGCATGAGCGCGGAAGTGACGTTTTTCTACGCAGAAACGGCGGTAAAAGCAGGATTTGAAGTGCCTCTGAGTGCGCTTACCTCCACCAACAACCACCAGCACGTCATCTGGGAACTGCAGGCGGTGGACGATCCATCCCGCAGTTTACCGGTCTACCGTGTTATCAGCCATCCGGTTGAGGTCGTCTCGCTGGAGACAGACGTAGCCCGTATCAACGGCCCGCTCAAAGAAGGTATGCATATCGTTCGTCAGGGCGGAGAGTATCTGCAGCCTGAGCAGCATGTACATCTGGCGAATGGCTCGCCCCGCTTATTTAACGAATAGGGGGCGAACATGTCGTTATCTGAGCTGAGTTTACGCCAGAATCGCCTGATGCTGGCGCTGGTGTTCATGCTGATGGCGTTCGGGGTCTACAGCTATGTGACTCTGCCTGCCCAGGAGGATCCGTCAATTACTATTCGTGAGGCCGTGGTGACAACAACCTATCCGGGGTTGCCCGCCGACAAGGTAGAGCTGCTGATCACCAAAACCCTCGAGGAAGCGGCGCGAAAGCTGCCTGAGGTGGATGAAATTCGTTCTGTGTCGATGACCGGCCGCTCCACCATTCACGTGAAAATTCAGGACCGCTACTTTGAGCTTGAGCAGATCTGGGATGATTTACGTGACGAGCTGGAGCAGGTACAGGGCGATTTGCCCGCAGGAACCTCGGCGCCGCTGGTCAACGACAACTTTGGTGACGTTGCGGTACTGACCGTTGCCCTGCTCGCCGATGACAGTTATACCAATGGTGAGCGCTTTGACTTCGCCCAGCATATCCGCGACAACCTGTTTAAGGTAGATGGCGTGAAGCGCATTGATCTGCTTGGGATTTTACCCGAACAAATCACCATTGAAGTAAATAACAGCAAACTGTCGCAAATGAACCTGTCGCCCAATCAGCTGATTGGGATCCTGCAGCAGCAAAATATTATTCAGCCCGGCGGCACCATTGACTCGAACGGCATCAATTTTGCCATTCAGCCCTCCGGGTATTTTGAAACCGTTGATGATGTGCGCAATGCGCTTATCACCGTGCCGGGTCAGCAGGAATCGTTTTTACTCAAAGACATTGCCACGATTACCCGCGAGACAGTTGATCCCCCGTCGCGCACCGCCTTCTTCAACGGCAAACCCGCGATTGTGTTTGCGATTGCCAAAAATGATCATGTCGATGTACTTAAATTTACGCCTGCCATGGAGCAGGAAATTGACGCGCTGAATGCCACCCTGCCAGCCGGTATGTCGCTGCACACCATCACCCGTCAGGCCGATGTGGTCGAAAACGCGGTTGATGGGGTCAGTATCAATGTGCTCGAAACCCTCGCCATTGTGTGCTCGGTGGTCATTTTATTTCTGGGGCTGCGCGCCGGTCTGATTGTCGGCGCCATTGTGCCCGGCGTGATCATGCTGACTATCGCCATCATGGCGTTTTCAGGCATGGTGCTGGAGCGCATGTCACTGGCCACACTGATTATCTCGCTGGGTGTACTGGTAGATAACGGCATTGTGGTGGCCGAAGACTTTAAACGACGGCTGGAAGATGGTGAGGATCGCCGTCAGGCGCTGACCGACAGCAGCCGTTCACTGGCGTTCCCGCTGCTGACCTCCTCGCTCACTACCATTCTGGTGTTCCTGCCTCTGATGCTGGCAGACAGTGTGTCAGGAGAGTATACGCGCTCAATTTCACTGGTGATCATGATATCGCTGCTGGTGTCCTGGCTGCTGTCGCAGACCATCACGCCGTATCTGTGTTATCACTTCATTCCCGCTCCGGGTAAAGGAAATAACACGCAGACCGGCATGAATATCAGTGAGTATTTCACCCGGCTAAATCCGGTCTATGAGTCAGGACTTCGCCGTATTCTTAACTATCGCGGGTTATTTATTGCGCTGATGATTGGGCTTTTTTTCCTCGGTGGATTTGCCATGTCGAAGGTGCCGGTGAAATTCTTTCCCGACTCGGACCGGGCACAGGTACTGGTGTACCTGGATTTGCCGGCAGGCAGTTCCATTCGTGAAACCAACCGTACGCTGAATGCCATCTTTAAAGAACTTGAAGACACCGGGCGCTTCCCGCATGTAAAGCGCCATGTGGCCTATGGCGGCTTTGGCGGCCCGCGTTTTGTGCTGTCACTGCGCCCCATCGACCCCGAGCCGTCCAAAGGCTTCATTATGCTGGATGTGGGTGAGCGACAGTACGTACAGCCCACGATTGAGGCGCTGCGCGATCTGTTCGCGGCGTCTTACCCCAACGTATATGCGCGCGTAACCAAAATGTTCCTTGGCCCCTCTGATTCCAGCAAGATTGATATTCAGGTTAAAGGGCCCGATAAAGACAAGCTGTACAACAGTGCCAAGGAAATCGAAGCTTTGCTGGCAGCCCTGCCGGGCAGCTATGATATCCGCAACGACTGGGAAAACCGCATTACCCAGATCAAGCTGGATATTAACCAGCAAAAAGCCCGTCGTGCGGGTATCAGTTCGAACGACATTTCGCAGACCCTGAATACCTATTTCAGTGGCCGGGCTATTTCTGAGTTTCTGGAAGGCGACGATATTCTGCCTATTGTGGTGCGCGGCAGTGATGACGAGCGCTTCGACCTGTCACGCATCAAGAGTGTGAATATCTACTCGTCGTCGCGTGGGGTGAGTGTGCCTCTAACCCAGGTGGCGGATATCCGGTATGAAACCAGTTTTTCCCGTATCGCCCGTGAAGATCTCTTCCGCACCATCACCATTGAAGCGAAAAATGCACTGCACAATGCCGAAGAAATGGTGCCAATGATCGACAAGGATATTCAGGCGCTGCGCGACACCCTGCCCTACGGCTATACCATTGAGTACGATGGCGTTATTGAAGAATCAGCGAAGTCACGTAACTCACTTAACGAGTATCTGCCGCTGTGCATTGCAATTATTGTGTTACTGCTGGTTGCCCAGTTCCGCTCTTACCGGCGTACAGCCATTATTCTGCTGACCATTCCGCTGATTATTATCGGTGCGGCCAGTGGCCTGCTTATCATGCAGGGCGATTTTGGCTTTATGGTCATTCTGGGCCTCTACGCGCTGGCGGGCATCATCGTAAACAACGGGATTGTGCTGATTGAGCGCATTGACGCCGAACGCGACGAACTCGACGAGGACGGCGATCATGCAGAAGCCGTGGTGACTGCCAGTGTGCGCAGGCTGCGCCCCATTCTGATGTCGACGTTTACGACTATTCTGGGGCTGGTTCCGTTACTGATTAGCGGTGACGTGCTGTTCTATGCCATGGCCAGTGCCATTGCCTTTGGACTAGCGGTTGGCACCATTCTCAGTCTGGGCGTGGTTCCGGTGCTTTACTCACTGTTCTTTTCACTCAAACCGGTGAAACACCGGCACGAGGCGCCCTAAACATCTACGATTAAAAGAGGGGAAAGCGCAGTGCAGCGTTTTCCGCTTTTTATGGTCTGAAGGACAGCTTTGTACGTGTTGCTGACACTACTGGTGACCGGAAAAGCTACCGTCATTGCGGCGCAGGCCGCATCCTCACTTGGCTTGCTGACTGCGCCAAAACTATACTTGCGTAATAAAAATAGCTGTACCATACCAACAGCAATGCATTTATGTATGAACCGTGGTTCGTATATAAATGGGGTCGCAAAATAGTAGAATTGATGCCAGCGCAGTCACAGCAATGGATAACGGGAGTGAACCTGTTATGGTAAGAATGACTATGCGGTTCTTAGTGTAAACCTCCCCTAAACTAGTGACATACCTTTTTAGAGTTCTTCGGCGTACACTGAGCCAAGAAGGAGAACTCCTGATGAAAAAGTCCCGATACACAGAAACACAGATCGTTAAGATC
>NZ_JBFNPK010000018.1:0-70786 GCF_040812025.1 Alteromonas nitratireducens | reverse complement strand
GTGCCGTCATCGTCCTCATCGTCGTCCGTGTCGTCATCATCGTCACCCTTGCCTTTGTTCATGGCTTTTTTCATGGCCTTGGCATCGGCTCGCTGGGCTTTACGCTCTTCTTTATCCAGGTTCATTTGCGCTTTTTTCTGGGCCATTTTTTCTTTGTGGTCGGCCTTTTTCATTTCGCGCTCGGCTTTTTTCTGCTCGCGCATTTCTTCACGCATTGCTTTGCGGGCTTCGCGCGCTTCTTCGGTCATTTCTGTACGGTTTTCTGCTGCTTCAAGACGACGCTGCTCAGCGGCTTCCCGCATCTCGTCGGCCTTTTCGCGCATTTGTTCCTGTTTCTGGGCCGCCTCTTTCTTCGCCTGCTCACTGTTTGACGACTGCGCATACGCTGCGCTGCCAAACGCCACGGCTATCAGGGTGAAAAGTGTGGTTATTTTCATGTTGTTCTCGCTGTTTTGTTGTTGATGAATTAACCATAGCACTGTTTTCATCATGTTCCATATAGCCAGTTGTGCGTAAGTCTTATTGCTGCGGTACGCTTAACGGGTTATTGTGGCTTACAATATAGGAATAAAGGATGTCGCCGCGACTAGCCCCATCCGCAGCGTTTTAAACCGATAAGTAGAAAAACCGAAACTCATTATGATTTCAGACGGCAGTCAGCAAAAAACTCTCGATCAGATTAATTCGATTCTCGCGCAGCACTCTTCTCTGATGGATGCTTATCAGCGTCTTGAGCCTATTATTCTGAATGTGTTTGGCGCAGTGCGCATGAGTATCTTCCAGCGTCGTCGCCAGCATCAGGACCTGGTTGCGCGCTTTAAAACCGGTAAAGAAACGCTGGAAATCAAAGTGCCTATCAGCCCTATGTCGATTGCGGGCTATGTTGCTCTGTCGCAGCTGCCGCTGATTATCGACGATCCGTACAACGCCGAGGAACTGAAAGCCATTCACCCTCGCCTGCGTTTTGCTGACAAATTCGACAAAGATAACAACTTTAAAACCGACAACATTTTGTGCGTACCTATTCTGAACGCGGGCGTTCTGATGGGGGTAATGCAGATCATCAACAAAAAGTCGGGCTCGTTTAACGACACTGACTTAGAAAAAGCCAAAGAACTGGCCGAGGTGCTGGGCGCCAAATTCCGCTACGAACTGGGCGGCACCAACAATCCGTTTGACCTGCTGATTCACCGTGGCGCCATCAGCGAAAAAGCCCTGAACGACATCACCGAGTCGGCTACCGATATCCGTAACCTGGTGCAGCGCCTGGTGTCAGAGCACCGCATAGAAGAAAATCACATTGGTAACTCGCTGTCTATTCACTACCAGGTGCCGTTTATCGCCTATCAGCCGGACAAGTATCACCTGTACGAGGGTGACAGTAAGCTGAACCTGTCTTATCTGAAGCGCAACTATGTTGCGGTGATTGCCGATGTGCGCGAAAACCCGATTGTGCTGATGGCCGAGCCCAATAATGCCGCACTGCTGATGGAGATAGAAAGCGCCACCGGTATCGACAGTTATGATATTGCGGTTGGTCTGCCTAACCATATTCTGCAGTATCTGGGGGAGGGAACCGGCGGCGGTGCGCCGGGTGAGATGAGCGAAATTCTTGATGAAATTGGCTCGTCGGTGGACGAAAAAGAAGATCAGGTTGATGAATTGTCTGATGATGCACCAGCCGTGGTGCGTCTGGTTAGCCGCATTCTGCATGATGCCAAGCGTCTGAACGCGTCGGATATTCATATTGACCCTGAGAAAAATGCGCCCACGCGGGTACGGATGCGGATTGACGGCGTATGCCGCGACATGAGTCAGGTACCACATTCGCATCACAGCGCGGTTATTGCCCGTATCAAAATTATGTCTAACCTGAACATTGCCGAGAAGCGGGTGCCGCAGGACGGCAAACTGGCCTTCCGCATGAACGGACAGCTGGTTGAGGTGCGGGTAGCCACCATTCCGACAGTGGCCGGTGAAGGCGTGGTAATGCGTATTCTGGCGGCGGGTGGCGCCATGCCCATGGACAAAATGAACATGGCCCCCACCAACCGCAATCGCCTGGAAGAAATGATCAAAAAGCCGCACGGTATTTTGTTGGTGGTCGGCCCGACCGGCTCAGGTAAAACCACAACGCTGCACGCCATACTGGGCTACCTGAACACCCCGGAAAAGAAAATCTGGACCGCAGAAGACCCGGTAGAAATCACCCAGCCTGGCCTTCAACAGGTGCAGGTAAGCCCGAAAATTGGCTTTACCTTTGCCAATGCCCTGCGTGCATTCCTGCGTGCCGACCCGGATATTATTCTGATTGGTGAGATGCGTGACAAGGAAACCGCCCACGCGGGTATTGAAGCGTCGCTCACAGGTCACCTTGTGTTATCTACCCTGCATACCAACTCTGCGCCGGAAACCATTACCCGTCTGCTCGACTTAGGGCTGGATCCGGTGAACTTCTCTGACGCCTGTGTCGGTATTCTGGCCCAGCGTTTGATTCGCACACTGTGCAAAAACTGCAAAGAGAAATACGTGGCGTCAGACACCGACGTGGCGTTTATTAAGCGTCAGTACGGTGAAGAGTACATTGACGAGCTGAACCTGAAAGAGCCACTGGAAATTTACCGCGCAAAAGGCTGTGAAGAGTGTGGCGATACCGGCTACCGTGGCCGTACCGGCGTGCATGAACTGCTGGGAATGACGCCCGAACTGCGCGGCCTGGTGTACAAAGAGTCAAGCGTGGCCGAGATGAAAGCCCAGGCCATGCAGGACGGCATGCGCACGCTGGTGCAGGATGCTATTTACAAAGTCATTAAGGGCGACACCGATCTGGCTCAGGTGCAGATTATTGGCGGCGACTAAGCCGCCCATGGTACCCCAGCGCCGGGGTTGCCCGGCGTGTATTACGGCTTTACTTTTTCAGCACAATACGCTCAAACACCGACGCGTCAATATAGCCTAAGTTTTTGTAGCCATTTACTGCACGTATCGGGTACGACCCCATAAAATGCTCGCGCTGTTCACTGCCGTCATTGTCGCAGTAGGCCAGCATAAAGCCCATTTTCTTTCCTTCATGCAAGGTCACCGGCGTGCCCGGACTGACCGTGGTAAAGGTGTCAGGATAAATGCGCAGCGCCACTTCCCAGGTAACGGTGTACGGCTGTTTGTCAGCGCGTGTCCAGGCCGAGTTAAGATGGTCGTTCAGCAAAATGGCCTTTTTGCCGTCGTGCTCTTCATCGCCCAAATCCACAGCATTGCCGTCAAGCGCAATATGATACGCAAAGGCGTTATGGGAATAGGTATGCTCGCCGCCTGAGGCGTCCTCATCGACAAAGATCTCAAGCGCATCGTCGTCCCAGTAATGCACGCGCGGGTTGGGATGGGTATCGATGAGCACGTCATCGACAATTTCCACCAGCAGATACAGTTGCTGTTCGTCCCACATAAGCTTGTAACGACCGGAGAAGTCATCGCGCGCTGGCACCTCACCCAGAATATGCTCATCCAGTGAATGCCAGGTGGCAGTATCCCAGACGGCGTCGGCGTGGCCATCGATAACGGGCGCAACAGGGGCTTTCACGGCGTCCCGCGCAACCGCAGCAGGCACGCACAACAATGCTGCAAGTAGTGATAATAGTAATGAACGGTACACGGCAAACTCCCTGATAAACCCTGCTTTCAGCATAACGTCAGTAGGGACATTGTGCTAGCGGGTTGGTGAATCAGACAGCGCGCTGGGCCAGCACGGTCTGCTCCTGATACGCTTTTGGCGTAAGTCCGGTTATCGTTTTAAAGCAGTTACTGAAGTAGGAAGTACTGCTGAATCCGACATCCAGTGCAGTAACTGTGACCTGCTGCCCCTCACACAGCAGGAGTTTGGCTTTTTCAATTCTGAAACGCTTTAGATACTCGGCGAAGTTATGCTCAAACAGCTCGCTCATCTTGCGATTTAATTGTCGCTCACTAACATTCAAAGCCCGCGCGGCGTCCGCCCGGCCAAACTGTTCGTCAGCAAAATGCGCTTCCAGCACTGACTGCAGGGCGGTGTAAAACGCCTGGTCCCGCTCACTGTCAAAATGCGGTGACACTTCATTAAGCGCATTATTCTTTGTTTGCTCACGCTCTTTAGCGGTGTAGTGCTGACGTGATAACTGCCGTAGCCCGATAAGATTATTAATATGCGCAATCAGTTCTTCTTCACGAACCGACTTTGGCAACATACAGTCTACCTGCGTATCAAATCGCATTTTGATAAGCTCGCTGTCACTGTGCGCGGTCAGCAGGATGATGGGTGTGTCTGCAAAACAAGGGCTCTCGCGAATAAATCTGGCCAGCGCCATGCCATCCATATCTTTCATGCGGTAATCGGTAATAATGAGCGCCGGTTTTACGGTCTGACACACGTCCATGGCATGCTTTCCGTTTCTTGCCGTAAAGCAGGAGAACTGTCCTGACAGCATTTCGAACAAATAACTCAGATACTCTCTGTCATCCTCAACAATAACAACAGGTAAGCGTGTTGAGTCACAGTCTGGCAGGTTTCTCTGCTCATGCTGTATATCAGTGTTGCCCTCACTGCCTTGTTGTTCTGCATCCTGTTGAGGAATAACTATGGTAAAACAGCTTCCCTGGCCGACTTCACTTTTCACGTCAACCCAGCCTTCGTTCGCCCTGACGATTTCATCCACCATCGCAAGCCCAACGCCGACGCCTTTTGCGTATTGATTATTTTCAAGGCGGGTAAACCGGTGAAATATTTTAGACAGATAACGGTCTTCAATGCCCACTCCCGAGTCAGTCACCTTCAGTCTGAATTCCCGCGAAGTTACCGACGCACTGATACTGATAGTGCCATGTTCAGGAGTGTATTTAATGGCATTACCGAGCAGGTTACTCACTAACTGTTCAAGGGTGTCAACGAGCAAAAGCGCTTCCTTTTTACCGCTGGTTTTTACCGTCAGCGTAAGGTGTTTTTGCTCGATCAGTGGTGCCAGGCTTTTGGCAATAGCCTCAACGGTTGTTTTAACCACATACGTTTGCTTAGGTAACTGCCTGACGGAATCGAGCTTTTCGACGCTGATTAACTGCTCCACCAAGCACTCCATCCTCTCAGCATTCCGATATACCGCGTCCATTCTCTTTTGCCATTTTTCTTCGTCAGGATTATCACGAAGCTGCCTGATACGGCCCATGATGATGGACAGCGGCGTCCGGATTTCGTGAGAGATATTCGTAAACAAGCGCTGCTTGTTTTCTACCAGGTGCTGAATTGAGCGCTGACTGCTTGCAAGTTCTTCTTGTTGTTCATGAATTTTCTCGCCACTCTCATTAAGATGTTCGCGCAATTTACGCTGATAATAAGAATGAAACAGGAAGGCTGCCAGTATGACAATGGCCGCATAGACCGCGTAAGCCTGCCACGTCATATAGAAGGGTGGCGTGACTACTACGCTGAGCTGGGAAACCGGTTGTTCCGCAGTACTTCTGGAATCGCTCACCCTGGCTTCAATAACATGATGCCCTATCGGTAAGTCGGTCAGACGAAACGTCGAATACGCATTGGTTGATTCGGCCCATTCATCGATCAGACCGGGGATGCGATACTCAATAGTCTGGTTGTTTCGGTTTACAAAGCTGGTTGAGGCGATGGTGAGTGAAAGTGGCGGATGGTCATGTGAAAGCGTTATGGTTTGGGATGCGCCCGCTTCTGCCAGATCAATCTTATTTTTTCCATCACCGCTGGTGTGGATGGAGAGAAATTTTGCGGTGTACGGTTTTATTGACTGATGCGTTAAGGCATCGAGTACTTTTGCGGAATTTACACTGTAGGTAAATTTATCTCCAACGACCACGAGCATATCGTTAAAGATGTGAAATGCTCCGTACTGAAAGTCAGTATCCGCGACGCCATCATGAGGCACGAGAAAGAAAACATTGTCATTTTCTGGTGTTACTACGGCGAGGCCTTGATTACTGGCAACCCATATCGAACCATTTGTCACTAACTTTGCATCTCGTATAAAGCGCAAAGGTTTTAACTGTTGGACAGAGACAGGGCCTACATGATTGGTATCAAGATTTATTTCTACCATCCCATTACCAGAAGTGCATAGCCATAAAATGCCAGGCCTATACTCAAGCATACAATTGATTATTGCTGACCCAATACTTTCTGTTTCAATTCGCTTCCATTTGAATTTACTCATTTGAAGATGCAATTGTCCGAATTGGTCGATTGCAGCCAACCCTCCGGAACTCAATGGCAGCGTTGATGCAATTTTTCCAGGTGCATCAAACTCATCAACAACGTCGCCATCTTGAATTACATAAAAACGATTTGAGCCCTTATCAGAAAACAGGATGTATCGTGACTTATCATACTGAACAACATGGCTAAAATTTTCTGAGCATTTTTCCTTTAGTTTCTCTGAGTAAAGCGACAAATCCTTATTCATAGTAATCTGAAAAATGCAGCTATTACCTGTTAACTCTCCCGTAGAAGTATTATCTCCAAGCGGATAGAGGTATCCGCTAGCGTCGTCAAATTCGTATACTTTACGCTCACTAACAACTAAGTTATTCCCTGTTGCCGATCGCTCGCTATCAATAGAATATTCGATAGCGCCATGATGGAAGCTTGCCTCGTGAAAAACATAGCCAAACAATTTTGTCAGAGGGGATAACGACAATAAGCCCTGCTGAGAAGAGGCTATCACGATGCTCTCATCGCTGGTCTCAGCAATCGACATGATTGTCTCAATTGCACGAGAGTTAAAGGCAGGCGATAGCCACTCGATGGGCTCAAGTCGTCTTTCGCTCCCGTCAATGATGGTCATTAAAGTGCCCGCAGCAACTAATATCCGACCATCAGAGTTAATAAAAATATCGCTGACTGACGAACGTTCATAGCTATTTGGAAAGGGTAAATACGCCAGAGAATTAAGGCTTTTTCCAATGTAGATTCCGCTATCTCCCCCCAAAACGATGAGGTCTTTACGAAACAGCATTGCAGTTATGAAGGCAAACTTAGGAACTATTTCAGATAAATCATATATCTCAAACGTATTCGTCTTCTCTCGGTAACCCAGCAGTTGATTATTGTCAGCGAAATAGGTCAATCCGGAGGGACTCTTTGCTAGTGTATAAATCTCTTCAAAAAGATCATCATGAAGTCCGTTTATATCCACAATGGCGGTTTGATCTTTTAGTGAGTATGCAGCGAAACTTATCACTGAAGTTGTCATCAACAAGTCGCCACGGATAACCATTTTCCAGGCATTTTTGTGGGCTTTTAGTGGCTCTTCTAGCGTTCTAACCTCACCGGAATTAACCTCATAATAGAAAATCCCTGAACCATACTTGCTAACATAGAGTTTGTTTTCACCATCAAAAGCCAAAGACGAAAAAATCCCTTTGCTATCCATTCCTGAGGGAACATCGAGCTTTTCTTGCTTTTTTCCAGTTATCTTAAAAATTCCATTCTCTGCGGCCAGAAATATAGAGTCGTTAATAACGACCATATCTCTAACTGCTCCAATAGGAATACCCGATAAACGAACTTCACCCTCTATCGGGAAAGTTTTTGATTTAGCTTGAGCGCTGTGAAAAAAGAAAATTATAAAAATTGCGCCAAAAAATAACTTTGGCCCTATTTTGCAAACACATGTCCTTGTGCTCATAGAAAAGTTCCTGCAATTCGATATTTTTAACTTCCCGAATCTTCTTATAAGAAAAGGAGCTTTTTATGAGTATATTTTTTAAGCATGATTTGCAAGAACTATCGCCTCAAGAATTACTACAAGTTAGTGGAGGCTATATACAAAATCACGACTTGGTGCCAACTCCCCCCTCTTGTGAGGATGAGTTGAACATCATAAAACCCAAGAATCCTCCAAGGCCCAACCCTGGTTTTTAATAAAAATATCTTCAGGTTTAATGCAGTGTACTCTTATGCTGCATTTGTTCCTGTCATAAAGGCTGCCGGCTCAAAACAAGAGGCCGGCAGCATCTCACCGTTTCCCCGCCAACAAAACTGTACGCTTTTTGTTCGATTTATCTCATTTCCTGAACTATCGTTAACCTATACCGTCACGACGAGGGAGTTGTTGTGGGCGCCCGATTCTTCTCACTCTATGCTGCTCCAGACTGCAGCTGTCGTTTTTGCTTATCCCCACACCACCTCGTTTTTGCCGTACTGATCACCCTGCTTAGTGCTGGCTGCACCACTGTCAGCATTTCGCAGTCGGATGGCAGCGTAAGCATTGAACGGCACTTCGGGTTTGTGGTGATAAAGCCGCTAGATGATGCGTCGATGATGACAGCGGAAGTGACCAGTCTGGGGTATAGCGCCACACCACTTGGCTACAGCCTGGGCTATAGCCAGCAGTCGGTGACGACCGCCGATGACGGTTGTCGTCTTGTTGTATGGGTGCAGGACCACACCAGTCAGCGCGCGCTGGCTGACAAACTTCAGGCACTTGAGGATGTATGCGTACTACAAAAACAATAAACGGGAGCAGGAACATGATAAAAGTCGTTACCTTATCGGTATTGACGATGGCGGTAGCCGGTACCGCGGGTTGTGCGTCGAATCAGTCAACGCCACTGGTGTTTGGTCAGCAGCAAACAGTAGGCATTTCCATTGGTGCGGGAGCCTCTGAGCAGGGCGCTGACTTTGTGCTGGGCTACAAAGACAAAAATGTCGCAATTATCCCTGTGACGCTGGCCACCAGCGAGAACTCGCAGGCACAGATTATTTCCGAACAAAAGCAGGAGAGCGGGGCAGATAAAGGCGTTCGGTTTAAAGACGCGCTGTCAGTACTTGGCCAGTTCGAAGCCAACACCAGTTCCACCAGCGGCGATGTAGGACTGGGCAAGTTTTTTGCCACCGGTGCCGCAGCCAAAACACTGGCCGATGGCTTTAAGAAAAAGCTGGAAGGTGAAGGCAATTAATTTACCTGCCCCTAATGAGAGAAAGTGATGATAGCCACGAAGAGACACACGCCACCACCGTATGGCCGGCTGGCGTGGCTGCTCGCGCAGCGCAAGAAAAACGGCAGCGACGACTGGGACTCTCCTGACGCACCCGAAGCGCCCGAAGCGCCCGAGGCACCAGAAGCTCCTGACGCTCCCGAAGCGCCGGAAGCCCCAGATGCTCCGCGTCACTAGCACACGTCACTGACGCCGTTAGTCAACCAGCAGCCAGCGCATACCCGCATTTTCAGCTGCCTGCTGGTCGTAAATAAAGTCACCCACATAAAGACAGTGCGCGGGGGGCAACTGCCAGTGACGGGCAACCATCAGCAGGGCGGTGGGATCCGGTTTGGGCGGCGCATCATCACGGGTCAGCACCAGGTCAATCGGAATGGCATTATTGACCAGCTTAATACGGGTGGCCTCTGGGCTGTTGCGCGTCACAATGGCCATAGGTAACCCTTGCTCCCGCACCCTGCTTACCATTCTTTTTCCATTTGGCAGCCAGGTGGCGCTTCTGGCGTCGTCCAGTTCGTGTTGCTGAATAATGGCATGTGCCTGACGCTGCTGTTCAGGGCAGTCGATTGCGTCAACGAACTTAAGAATATCCTCACCTTCAGGACAGCCTACATCGGCCCGCATGCGACGAAAATCCAGTCGGGACTCCACCAGCGTGCCGTCCAGGTCAAAGATCACACCACTAATTCCGGTTAAATCCAAAACGCTTCTCCGTCAGATATCAGTTGGAACGTTGCCATGTTACTGTCGAATATCACAGTTAATTTTCGGTAAGTGTCGCCAGTTCGTGGTGTACTGCGGTGACAAATATTCTCGCCGCATACGCCACGGTTGCTGCCGGCCTTTGCTGCCTACGCCAATAGTCTGGCTGCCGTATCTGGCATTAATGCGGTCCAGGCACTGCATTAACGCGGGGTTGTCGTCGCGGCTGCTGAACAGTTCGGGCTGTATGTGCGCTTCGTCGATAAGCTCAATGGCGCCAACGCCACATTTATGAAATAACACACCCGGTTTAAACAGCGTTTCAGCGGCCTGACGCGCGGCAGCGCTGATTGCCCTGGTGTCATTGGTTGGCCGGGCAAACTGATGCTGCACGGCTTTATGATAATGCCCGCTGCTGGCAAACGGATTGGCGTGGGCAAACAGAGTAAGCGTGCGCACCTTTGAATGCTGCCGCCGCACCTTTTCTGCGACTTTTTCGCCATGCCAGGCCAGCGCTTCACGCAGTGCCTGCAGGGTAGTTTGTACGCAGCCAAAAGCGCGGGTTGAATACACCTGTTTTTTGACCGGGTCGATATTATCCCAGTGCAGACATACCGTACCGTTAAGCTCAGTGATGGTGCGTGCAAGCTCTACGGAAAACTGTGCACGCATGGCTTTGGGACAGGACTGCGCGAGCGCCCAGGCGTCGTTTACTCCCAGCGCGTGCAATCGGGCTGCGATACGCTTACCCACGCCCCACACATCGGTCAGTGCCATTTGCCGGAGCGTTGATGCAATGGTCTGCGGTGTGTCCAGTACGGCAATCCCGTTTTTGTCACCCAGCCGTTTGCCGGCATGGCTGGCCGCTTTAGCCAGCGTTGGCGTTGGCCCTATTCCCACCCCCACCGGTAAACGTAGCTGCTGCCATACCGCCTGCTTAATTTTCTGCGCATAGGCATGCCAGCCGTCGTCGGGCTGCCAGTTACCAAACGATAAAAAGCATTCGTCAATGCTGTAAATATGCTGGTCTGGTGCAAATGCGCCGACCACCTGCATCATTTTATTCGACAAATCGTCGTACAGTTCATAATTGGACGAGCGGATCACAGCGCCATGTTTTGCCAGTAACGCTTTGGACTGGTAGTACGGTCCAAATTTTTTTACCCCAATGGCTTTCGCCTTGTCACACAGGGCGCAGATACAGCCGTCGTTATTCGTCAGCACCACCACCGGACGCTGACGAATTGCCGGGTCGAACACTTTCTCGGCGGCGGCGTAAAAGCTGTTGGCATCCACTAATGCGTACACGGACTGAGCCACCTCACAAAACGGTGCATACGCACAGAACGGATCACAATGCCCTCTTCTTCAAATGTATCGCCCTCACCCAGTGCATAACCATTGTCACTGAGCCCGGGTGACAGCAGGACCATGGCCTTACGGTCGAACAGCTTGCACACAAAGCTGCCATTCAGGTTTGCGACCACGACGTCCAGCGTGGACGGGTGCGCCGCGCGATCGACTATCAGCAAGTCGCCGTCAAAAATGCCAACACCGGTCATCGAGTCGCCCTGCGCCTGACCAATAAATGTTGCGGTCGGATGCTCAATAAGCAGTTCATCCAAATCCAGGTTCAGTTGCCGGTATTCCGTTGCAGGCGACTCAAACCCACTGATCCCGGCCTGTGCATAGACAGGAATTATCTTCAGCATGGTTAACCTCAGTCACATTTCAAATTACTGTTTATTTATACAGTATAATACTGTACAGTGACAATTGTTGATTCAAAAAAACGGAGAGCAACCATGGCCATTACTACGCAGTATGTTGTTACACACAAAGGGGTAGAGAAGCTGGTGACCACCGACAAAAAAGAAGCCGATCAGTACGATAAAATGCTGGATGCCGCTGATAACCTGGCAGCCTACATTGCAGCGAAAGGTATCAGTCTGGATGACAGCGTGGCAGAAGAACTCACTATTTTACTGGCACGGAATAAAGAAAAGGTCAGCAAGATATTCAAAGGGGCGTCTGCCGACAGTGTGCTGGAAGACGAATCTGCGGACGTTGTTAAACTGCAGGCAAACGGTTAATCCCTGTCCCGTTAACATAAGTCGGGTAGCCGCACGCCGTGCGGCTTTTTTATTACAGTCAATGCCGCGTTAAGGTTGAAATAGCGTCGATGCTGCTGATATAAACAGCGCTGTTACCGCTATTTGCAGGACTGTTTTAATGCCAGAGCCTACCGCCACCGCGACACACATTAACGCGCTGACGTTTTCTTATGGAAAACAGCAGCCTGTGGTGCTGGATATCCCGCACTGGCAGATCCCCCGTGGTCAGCACATTTTTTTGTCGGGTGACTCAGGCAGTGGTAAAAGCACGCTGCTGAATTTGATTGCTGGCACACTCACCCCCACCAGCGGTGACATCACCCTGATGGACGCCCCTTTTTCGGTATTGCCTGCACGCCGGCGTGACCGGCTGAGAGCCGAGCATATCGGGATTGTATTCCAGCAACTTAATCTGATTTCTTACCTGACCGTGCAGGATAATATTGCGGCCGCCGCCTATTTCGCCGGCCGTGACTACCAGCATTTGGAGACCCGCATTGCGGCACTGCTCGACCAGCTCGCATTGCCAGAACGGGTGTTAAAACAACAGGCCAGTGAACTGAGTGTTGGACAGCAGCAGCGCGTGGCCATTGCCCGTGCGCTTATCAACGCGCCTGCCCTGCTGATCGTTGACGAACCGACTTCCGCACTGGACACCCGCGCCAGAGACGCCTTTATGGACGTACTGATTACCACAGCAGCTGACAGCGCCATGCTGTTCGTCAGTCATGATCCCGGGCTTGCTGGTCATTTCAGCCACCAGCAGACCATGACTGCGCTTAACCGGGCTCATGTCACTGAGGCAGCGGTATGATCCTGTCACTTGCCACTGCCAGTCTGCGCCATCGTCGCGCGTCGGTCGTACTCACCCTGATCTCTGTCATTATCAGTGTGTCGCTGCTGGTAAGCGTAGAATTTATTCGCGGGCAAATAAAAGACAGTTTTACCCGCACTGTCTCGGGTGTTGACCTGATTGTTGGCGCTCCCACCGGGCAGCTTAATCTTTTGCTGTATTCGGTATTTCGTATTGGCAATCCGACCCAGGCAATAGACTGGCAGGATGTGGCATGGCTAAAAGAGAATCCCAGTGTTGACTGGCTCGTGCCAATTGCGCTCGGCGATGCCCACAAAGGCTTTCGGGTAGTGGGTACCAACAACACCTATTTCTCGCATTTTAAATACGCGGACAAGCGCGCCCTGGCCTTCCGTCAGGGTGGTCATTTCACCAGCGATCGCGCCGCCGTAATTGGTGCCGACGTTGCCGCTGAACTTGGCTATCAGACGGGTGACAGCCTGATTATTTCGCACGGACTGGGTGAGGTAAGTTTTTCCCATCATGATGAAGCGCCCTTCACCATTACCGGAATACTGGATGCCACCGGTACGCCGGTTGATAAAGCCGTCTATGTCACTCTGCACGGGCTGGAAAGCATTCACGGGCAACCAGCAACCACCAATCTCAGACGACTCAGCAGGCCTGACGTCAAAAGCGAAACAGAAACACACCACCACGAAGACGCACACACATTGTCTGACGCAGTGCCCGGTAAAGTCAGCGCGGTTATGGTGGGGCTGAAAAACCGGGTAACCGCCCTGCAGCTGCAATACCAGATAAATCAGTCAAAAGCGGCACCGCTGCTGGCGATTCTGCCAGGTGTCGCACTAGCACAGCTATGGGAAATGATGGGCAATATTGAAAAACTGCTGCTAGGCATTTCCGTCCTGATATTGCTGGCGTCGCTGGTTGGCCTGACCACAATGCTACTGGCATCAATGCGCGAACGGCGCCAGGAAATTGCGGTGTTGCGCGCCATTGGCGCCGGCCCGGCGGCTGTCCTCTGGCTGATACAACTGGAAGCGCTGCTCATTAGTGGGCTGGCCTGTGCGATAAGCGTGCTGATAGTGCAGACCGGCTTTGGTTTCAGTGCAGACTGGCTAAGCAAACAATACGGCCTGTTTATCGGCAGCAACATCTTCACGCTGTCTACTGCGGTGATAATTGGCTGTGTCATGGTTGCCACCTGGCTTATCAGCTTTATCCCGGCAATAGCAGCCTACCGACAGGCGTTGCACAGCGGGCTGCAGAAGCAATAAAAAAGCCCGCTCAACGCGGGCTGTTTATCATAGTGTAATTTAATCCTCACCAATGCGTTTTACGCGATCAAAGCGGGTGATGAGTGAGTGGACTTCTTTCACGGTATCACGCAACGACTCACTGGCTTTCAGTGACGCCTCAGACGAGCGCTGGGTTTCATTGGCGCTATCGGCAATATCCACAATTTGCTGATTAATATGCTCAGCCACTGTGCTCTGTTCTTCCACTGCCGATGACATTTCAACGGTGGCGGTAGCGATGCCGTCCACCGCGTCGTCAATCTCATTCAGAACGGCCCGTGTCTCCTCGACAATTTCTGTGCCGTGACGTGCAGATTCGAGCCCTCTGTCTGACACAGTGACGGCCCGCTCAGAGCGCTCTGCCAGTACCTGAATAATGTTATGAATACGGTCGGTTGATTCACGGGTTTTTGATGCCAGCGCCCTTACTTCATCAGCAACCACGGCAAACCCACGCCCCTGTTCGCCCGCACGGGCAGCCTCAATCGCGGCATTCAATGCCAGCAGATTAGTCTGTTCGGCAATGGTTGAAATCAGACTGGCTGCCTCACCAATATCGTTAGTTGACTGGGCCAGCTCCCGCACGGTTTCAGAGATAGACTCAACCGCTTCTTTCAGTTCTACAATCGCTGTCATCGCCTGTTTGGCTTTGCTGTTGCCGGTTTTCACATTGGTCGAGGCGGCCTTGGCACTTTCAGCATTTTGCTCAACCCGCTCTGCCACTTCCTGAATTGCCTGCGACATCTGAGTAACCGCTGAGGCGATTTGCTGTGTTGCCTCGTTTTGCTGATATACCGCAGTGCTGGTAATTTCAGATTGCTGATGCGTGGTATTGGCAATGCTGGATAACGTTGCTGAGGCATCATTAATGCGCGTTAACGCCGTGCGGTTCTTTGCCAGTTCGCTCATGAACGCCAGCTTAACCCGCGCTCTGGGGCCCAGTTCCGACGAGTAGGTCACCGCCACAACCGGATTGCTGTAGCTGTCCGGACTCACCGATAAAAACGACGTCCATGACGCGTTGTAATTGTGCACCTGCCACGCACACATCCCTGCAAGACCGAAAAGGGCAATCAGGGAGGCCAACACACCTGACGTAACACCCAGAATGATACACATCGGTACACCAATCATGATAATCGGTATCAGTCGCTTAGCCGTATGCATCAGCCTCCGGCTGATCGCAACTGGATTCTGACCGGCGCGAATGCGCGCATACACTTCCTCTGCGCGCTGTTTTGACTTGTTCATTGCCGGTACACGCACCGACTCATACCCAATGATTTTGTCATTTTCAAAAATCGGAGTGACAAACGCAGAGACCCAATAATGGTCTCCATTTTTTCTGCGGTTTTTTACCAGCCCCATCCAGTTTTTGCCGGCTTGTAATGTCTGCCACATTTCTTTGAAAACCGCGGGTGGCATATCGGGGTGACGGATAATATTGTGATTTTTACCAATCAGATCTTCCCGGCTATATCCACTGACTTCAACAAACTCCTTGTTACAGTGCTGGATTACACCTCGCGTATCGGTTGAGGAGATAAGACGGTAATCCGACGGAAAGATGTACTCTTTCTGAGTAACAGGTTGATTATTACGCATAATGTAACAATATCCTTTTGGGTCTACTTCACGCTTATTCGCCTGATTCGGAATGAAAAGGCACAACAAACTAAAAGATAGTTGAGATATCTGAAAAAAAAAGCGCAGAGCGCCCGTTGGGCAGCTTTATACCGTATCCATCGGCAAGTTCAACAAAATGCTTAAGAGAAAATAGCAGAAGTGAGAAGCGGTTAGTCGCTTTCCAGCGCTTCTTTTTTTGCGCGTTTGTTTTCGTACATGCGTGCGTCAGCCTTGTGCATCAACACATCCACACTGTCGCCGTCATCGGGGTAGAGGGCGCAGCCCACACTGCACTCAATTGGAAATACGTGGCTGTGGAACGACACCGAGGTATCCAGCCGCTGACTGATGCGCTCTATTGCGGTCTCAACCTGCGCCTTTCCGTCAATTGGCTTAAGCAGAAGCGCAAACTCATCACCACCAATACGCGCCACCACATCCGAATGCCGCGACGCACTTTTCAGGCGCAGGGCAAACCCTTTTAACAGGGCATCGCCGGCAAGGTGTCCGAACTCGTCATTCACCGGCTTTAAGTTATCCATATCGAAAATGACAACGGCGAGATGCTTATCAGACTGCTTGCTGGCATTCAGCTCCATACGCAACCGGTCCATATACACAGACCGGTTAGCCAGGCCGGTCAGCGAGTCCTGGGTCGCTCTGATAAACAGCGCATCTTTGCTGTATACCGAGGAAAAGTACATGGAAGCAGCAACCACATCGCTGAGTAGCTCTATGAGCTCCATGTCGTTGTCATCAAACGCATTGACCCGACATGACATGGCTTTAAATACGCCAATCACTTTACCCGCGTGCTTGAGCGGATACACCAGCATGGCACGCAGCCCAATAGCTTCACAGGCAGCCCGGTTGACCCGCTCATCGTTCATGGCGTCATTGCTGAGAAATACCGCCCCTTCGCGATAACTGCGACCGGACAGACTCTCGCTGATTTTCAGCCTGAGGCCAAGAAACTGCTTCGCCATGCCCGATGCCGCGCGGTACACCATTTCGTCACCCTCAGCGAGCTCAATGGCGGCACCATCGGCGTCAAGCAGATCGGGCGTGCACTGAACGACATACTCCAGCACCTTGGCCAGATCCAGCCCATGCTTGGCGATCTCTGTCTGAATATGGATGATTTGTCTGAGTTTACTTTCCTGGGTCATACCTGCTTCACTAAGCACGAACGTTATGCTGCCTGTCTGATAATAGTAGTTCAGGCAGGCAAAAAACCTAATCAGGAAAATACGCGATTGGGACTACTGCAGTTCATTTACCAGGCGATCAAGCGCCTGCATAACCCGTCTGCTGGCATCTTCCATCTTTCCAAGAAGCCTGTCACGCTCCTTCATATTACCCTGCTGCGCCGCCTGCATTGCCTGCACACCAAACTGGTGAACTTCTGCATGCGGGGTCGCTATCTCGCTGTATGCACGTTTTTTTCCCACACCTGAACCGGCCATCTCGGCGTACCAGCGTCCAAGACGACAGCTGGTATGGTCGGCAAAATCTCCCGGTGCTTTTTTGCTGTTTCCGCTGAGCACGGCATACACATCACTCTTCCATACAACGTGATCGAGTTTCACGGTCTGTACAAACATCTCAAGCGAGCCGCTTTCAATGGTGGCCTTCATTTCATTGCAATGGCCAACCATTTTGTCGTAGCCATTGTTCAGCTCACTGACGCCCTGAGACAGGTTGTCATTATTGGTTTTCAGCTCGCCAACAGAGTCGACTGCCGCACGGGTTGACTGAATGATACCCTTCACCAGCTCCGCCACTTCGCTGGCCGAGCGGTTTGTTTCTGTTGCCAGCGAACGCACTTCATCAGCAACCACACTGAAGCCTCGTCCTGCCTCGCCCGCACGGGCAGCCTCAATGGCCGCGTTGAGCGCCAGCAGGTTAGTCTGGTCAGAAATACTGGTAATGGTGTTAACAAATTTATTGATGTTATCTGCAGTTTCAGACACGCCGGCGATACGATGGCTCATCTCACCCATTTGCTCACTGACCTTACCCATGTCGGCAACGATGGTATTGAGTACCTCACCGGAGCTGGAAAACAGGGCGTTAATATCTGCAATCTCTGCGCTTTCTTTATCGATGCGCTGATAAAATGCTTCCACGGTATGCCGGATATCCGCCACCTGCTGCAGCGAATCAAGCATGGTTTTTACCATGGCATTAGCACGCTGCTCCGCATTTTCTTTTTTCAGGGCTTCGATTTCCGCCTTTAAACGACGGTTTTCATCTTCAAGGGCGGACCGGGTGTCCTGAATGGCTGATAACTTACCGGTAAGGCTGGCAAGTTCACGCTCTTTGGCCTGCAATGCACTACGAAACACAATCATTGAGCAATCTCAAAAGTAAATAACGTATTAACATACCGCGTTTTTTTAAGAATCACTATTAGTTAAAAGTCTGAAACCGGCTACTTCCTGGCACGTGTCGTCCCGCGGACAATTAACTCTGGCGTGAAAATATGTTTCATGTGCATTTTGTGGTCGCCGTACGCCTGATCGATGATCCAGCGCGCGGCTGTCGCCCCGATTTCTCTGACCGGATAGTTCACCGTCGTCAGCTTTGGCGTCAGGTAACTGGCAAAGTCGATGTTATCGAAACCAATGACAGACACATCTTCGGGCACCTGCTTGCCGTTGTTACGCAATGCATTGATTGCACCACTGGCCATTTCATCGTTGGCGCACGCAACTGCGGTAAAGTGTACACCGCGACCATACAGTGCATTGATCCCATCTTCACCGGACTGAGCCTGGAAGTTACCCTCGACCATCATCCGTTCGTCATAGGCGATACCGGCCTCAGCCAGCGCCCGCTTGTGTCCTTCAAGACGGTTTTTCCCATCGGCTTTGAACAGCGCACCGGCGATATACGCAATGTCGGTGTGCCCCAGTTCAATCAGGTGGCGGGTGGCCACATAACCACCCGTTTCGTTATCCAGGCTGACACATTGCTCGCCGATTTCCTCGATATACCGGTTAACAATCACCATCGGCACATTCTGCCTGGCCAGGTCGATGAGATAATCGTCACTAACAGCTTCAACATGCAGAATCAGCGCATCACAACGCCGGCTCAGCAGGGCTTCTATTTCTTTTTTCTCAAGCTTTTCGTCACTGTGGCCGGTGACCACAAACATATGCTTGTTCGCCTCACGCAGCACTTTTTCCGAGCCCGCCATCATGGCACCAAAGAAAGAGCCGTGCAGCTCCGGAACCACATACCCTACCGTGTTGGTTTTATTTGATGCCAGCGATGCGGCAATCACATTATGGCGGTAGCCCAGCTCAGCCATGGCTTCGAGCACCAGCTTGCGGGTTTTTTCTTTGACTGTGTCAGTATTATTGATGACGCGGGAGACCGTTGCTGAAGACACGCCGGCCAGCTCGCTCACCTGTTTTATTGTAACCATGACCTTTCTCCGGCTCATTGTTTCCCGGCGGTGATACCGGTCTGCTAGCCGTGTTGTTTTTCCAGCGTAAGTTGCTGTTGAATCGCGTTAACTGTTTGATTGTCCAGAGTATACCAGCGCATAATAAAGGCAACACATATTGATGCGATGGCCGGTCCAAAACAGAACGACGCAGTAATACCGGCAGCCACATCAGCATTTACCACCCCCGCCTCATAGCCATACAACGCCAGTAACCAGCCCGCCAGTGCGCCTCCAACCGCCAGTCCTACCTTGATAAAAAACACCACGGTAGAGTAGGTCATGCCAGTCATACGCAAGCCGGTTTTATGCTCACCATAGTCGACCACATCGGCAATCTTGGCCCACAGCAGCGGCGTTGCCATCTGTAGCAGCAGGCCCCACAGGAAGTGCAGCGCGACTGCGGCCTCCCAGGCGTGCGGTGCAATAAAGTAATTCACCACACAAATCGCGGCACTGGCGAGCTGCAGGAAAATATACACGCGAATCTTACAGAATTTCCTGGCGGCCGGATTAGCCAGCGCGCAACCAATAATGCTGCCTATCATCCCCGCCGTCACAAACAGCGTAGCGTCGTCAGGACGCAGCAACACGTACTTCACATAATAAAGTGCCAGCGTGTTTCTTAGCACCATGCCGGTCAGCAGAAATACTGCCACAATACACAACACCCGGCACTGATCGTTTTTCCACAACGCCTTAAGCTGCGCTTTATACGGCTGGGGCACATCGTTCGACGGCTTCACACGCTCGCGAGTTCCGACAAAACAGAGTAAAAACAGCACCATACCAATGGCGCTCATCAGCATCATAGTACGCTGATAACCCAGTGCATCATTGCCGTCACCCAGCCATGCCACCAGCGGCAGCATGCAGAGTGTCACAATCAGTCCGCCGCCCATGGCAAAAACGAAACGGAAAGACTGAATAGACACGCGCTCTGTTGCATCGGCACTCAGCACACCGCCTAAGGCAGAGTAAGGAATATTGATTGCGGTATACATCAGCATCAGCAGGGCATACGTGCCAAACGCGTAGGCAAGCTTTCCGTCTTCCGACAGTCCGGCCGGCGACGTAAACGCCAGCACACTGCATAAGGCAAAGGGTAAGGCCAGCCAGAGCAGATAAGGACGGTAGGCGCCCCACCGCGAGCGGGTGCGGTCGGCGATTGAGCCCATTAACGGGTCTGTCACCGCATCAAAAAAACGCACAATCAGGAACATACTGCCAACCGCCGCGGCAGGCAGCCCAACGATGTCGGTATAATAGAACGTCAAAAACAGCATGACGGTCTGGAAAATGAAGTTACTGGCGGTATCGCCTAGCCCGTAAGCAATTTTCTCACGAATGCTTATTGTCTGCTGCACTGACCTGTCCCGGTTACTTTCTTCGTTTTTTGAGCATCTCAGCTAACGCATTGGCACTGGCTTTTAGGGTTCGTGTCTGCGTCTTATAATCAACATACACGATACCAAACCGTTTTTCATACCCCAGTGCCCACTCAAAATTGTCCATCAGACTCCAGACAAAATAACCGGTAATTGTAACGCCTTGTTCGGCCGCAGAATTTACCGCATCCATATGGTTTTGCAGATAACGGATACGCTGTTCGTCATTCACCACACCGTGTTCCATCACATCATCACTCGCCAGGCCGTTTTCGGTGATGATAATGTCCGGCATGCGATAGTCACGGTGCAGTTGTAACAACAGATCTGTCAGGCCCTGCGGATAAACTTCCCAGCCCATCGCCGTTTTTTCACACCCCTCAGGAGGCGGCAACTGATGTGGGTCGTCTGAGCCGTCATCTTTAATGATGCCACGGGTGTAGTAATTTACGCCGATATAGTCCACTTCTGCGGCAATAATCGCCATATCACCCTCTTCAATATGAGGACGATGGGCCTGTGGGATCTCATCGATCAGCGCGGGATATTCCGCTTTGAGAATTGGCCGGATGTACCAGTCATTGAAATGCACGTGCGCCAGTTCCGTTGCGCGCTTGTCGGCCTCGCTGTCACTGGCCGGATAAAATGGCGTAAAATTAAGCACAATACCACTTTGTGCCTGCGGTGCATTCTGACGCAGCACCTTCATCGCCAGGCCATGGGCCAGCAACAAATGGTGAATGGCTTTTTTACCGAACTCTTTGCCAACTTTACCCGGAGCATGAATACCTACCTCATAACCCAGATAAGCACTGCAGAACGGTTCGTTTAACGTGGCGTATGAATACACCCTGTCGCCAAACGCACGCGTAACCACATCAACATACTCGGCAAAGGCGAACGCAGTCCTGCGGTTTAGCCAGCCCCCCTCGTCTTCCAGATACTGGGGCAGATCCCAGTGATAGAGCGTAACGTAGGGTTTGATGTTTTTTTCAGCCAATCTGTCGAGCAGACGGACATAAAAGTCGAGGCCTTGCTGATTGACGCTGCCGTCGGCGCGGATTATACGGGGCCAGCTCACTGAAAACCGATAGGCATCAACGTTCAGTGAGGCAATCATCTCGACGTCCTGCTCCCAGCGGTTCACATGATCGCAGGCGACCAAACCATGGCTGCCATCGGCAATTTTTCCCGGCTGCTCACAAAACGTATCCCAGATGCAGGGCTCCCTGTGCGCTGCATCACCTTCAATCTGAAATGATGACGTTGCCACGCCCATGGTAAATGATTTGTTAGCAAACACAGTGCCTTGTCGAGCTATTAATTCCATCGCGATGTTGTAATCCAGCTGAGCCCTGCCGGGCTTGAAAATATGCGCCGATGTGGTAATCGGAAACCTGCTTTAATAATAGAATAACAGTACCACTTTTTGTAAGCGCTTTCATTTATTTTTTACATCATTTTTACACGTTTATATTTAAACACTCGGTGTTAGTGGTGACTCACTGGCAAGTGAGGGAGCGTGTGATGATGCATTACTTGCAGGGGCATTATTAGGGCTGGCATCATTCCGTCGTTTCCGGAAATAAACAAGGGCAACCCCGAAGGTCGTGGCTTGTGCAGGGAAAGCTAAACCACGGCCTCCGGCGCTGTTTGTCATTAGCCGCAGTAGCGATCCAGATATGCCTGATGCGGCGGTAATTTATCAACCGTTCGTTCAATACCCTGTTTAATCTGGGTTAATAACCCTTCCAGTTCATTTCTGCTCATGGTGTCAACAATGGGGTGATAGCTCTCGGGCATCAGTCCCTGACCGATCATGACCTGCTGCCATGAATCATCGAACAGTTCACTGCCTTCACGGAAAACCCGTCCGGTTTTCTTAAACAGATCAATACGATGGCGTAGCGACGCCGGCACATCCATCTGACGACAGTGACGCCAGAATACCGAGTCGGTCCGGTTAGTGACATGGTAATGCAGAATAATGAAGTCACGGATGTGCTCGATATCGAAATCAGCCTGACGGTTGAACTCGTCGATATCCTCCTGTACTACGCCGTTGGTGGGGAACATCCGGAGGAACCTGACGATACCCTGTTGAATAAGGTGGATACTGGTCGATTCCAGCGGCTCAAGAAAGCCACTTGCCAGGCCCAGCGCCAGGCAGTTTCGGTTCCATTGTTTGCGACGGCGACCGGTTCTGAAATGAATCACTTTCGGATCGTTCAGCGGCTTACCTTCTACGTTGGCCAGCAGGCTGTCGATAATTTGCTGGTCAGTTTTATAGTTGCTGCAAAATACCATGCCGTTGCCAACACGGTGCTGCAAAGGAATACGCCACTGCCAGCCCGCATCATGGGCAATACAGCGCGTATACGGCAACGGCTCACTGACCGACTCTGTCTGTACCGCCACGGCGCTGTCGCACGGTAACCAGTGAGACCAGTCTTCGTAACCTGTGTGCAGCGCTTTCTCTATCAGCAGTCCGCGGAAGCCGGTGCAGTCAATAAACATGTCACCTTCAACTACCTGACCGTTATTAAGCACCAGGCTTTCAATAAAACCATCTGTTGGTCGCACTCTTACGTCTTCAATGGTTGCGTCGATACGGGTCAGGCCTTCTTTCTCAGCCAGGCCGCGCAGAAACTCTGCGTACAATGTGGCATCAATGTGAAATGCGTAATTCAGGCCGTTGTTTGGCAGGTGGGCAAATTTCTGCGCTTCAGCCGCTTTACGCTCCAGACAATAATCGCCGAAGTCGCTGCTCAGGCCTTCTTTCAGCCCGCGCAGCCAGAAGTGTTGAAAGCCGGCAGCCCAGCAGTCCTTACCCGTGACACCAAATGCGTGAAGGTAGGCATGATTGAGATCTTTCCAGTTTTCAAAGTTGATGCCCAGTTTGAACGTGGCGTTGGTTGCCGCCATAAACTCCTGTTCATTGATTTTGAGCAGTTTATGGAAAAACACCAGGGTTGGAATGGTGGCTTCGCCTACCCCTACTGTGCCGATATCCGAACTTTCAATCAGGGTAACATCAACCTGATTATTAAGCAGACGCGTAAATGCCGCGGCGGCCATCCAGCCTGCGGTACCGCCGCCGGCTATTACAATTCGTTGTTTTTTCTGCTGCTGGGTCATCAGACTACCTCTGATTAATGCTTAAAATGGTTAGCCAGCCAGGCTCGGAACTGACGAACAGTTGCTTCGTCAAGCTGTCCGAGCGGACCTTGCTGCCTGTCTGGAATGTGGGAGAACCGATCGGCGTCCTCACCGAATACAAAATGGTTAAACATGGCTTTCCATGCCATTCGCTCTTTCTGTGGCAACTGATTGATAGTAACCAGGGCGTGATATAACGCATTTTCTGACCGCCCGAGGTAAGCGGGTGCGTCGCGCCACCAGAAATTCACCAGCATATTGATGCTTTCCTGACCTTCAATGTGATGCCACCACATGGAGGGAATGAACAGGGCATCCCCGGTAGACAATTCAAATGTCAGTGCGGTTTCAAGGGCATCCTTAAATTTGGGGAAGCGCTCAAAATCCGGCGCTGCGAAATCAACCAGACTGATTGCCTGCCCCGCTGGCGTAACATGCAGCGGTCCGACATACAAATTGTCCACCTGCTCTGGCGGAAACAGGGTCACTTTACGTTTACCTGCGGTTACACAAATCAGGTTATCCGGCACATCATAGTGCGCCGCAATCCGGCTTTTGTTGCCTATCCAGAGCGTTGCGAGCGGGTCCACGCCGGTCAGGCCGATAGGGTTAGCCTCGGTAAAGCCAGGCAAACAACTGTCTACACTGGTGGAGCCGACGTACAGCGAATCGGCAGCAGGATCGGCCTGACGCGCCAGTAAGGATTGCAAGGCTGATTTAAACGGCTGACGATGCCGGGTGAAATTAAATCCTGACATGTCCTGGTTGTAAAACATTCTGCCGTTGTATTGCGCATCCAGCGCCAGACAGTCTACGGTCATGCCTTTATCAAACTGGCAAAGGTAGTCGACCAGCGCCTCATTCGACGTTTTCGCAGCCTGAACAACCGGCCAGTCGTTAACCAGTCCCGGCAGCGCACAGGGCGTCGTCTGCCCTTGCAACCGGGAGATCAGTGTCTCGCCATCGGATAACGCATCCATGACCGGCACCTGCTGCATGACTTATGCTCCAGCCCTGGCCTTTTTGCGCTCTACCAGTGCACGAAACTGTGACATTGATGCCAGCATCATATAAATCACTTCCAGGTGACGTGCCTTATGCAGTTTATCGAGCGTGTCGCCATCCAGTTCCTGCAGTTTTTCTTCATTGATGGTATAAAACCCAGCAAGACGATGGGTCCCTTTGCCATCAAGATCAATGTCCATAACGAATGACTCAATTAACGACAATGCTTCACACTGCGCAACAAACTCACGGTGCTTTTCCTGGCTCTGGTGCAGCGTACTGAGCACATTGGCCATATTATCGATATAGTCTGTATTGCCACCGTGCGGTAAAAACACCGGCTGCCCGTCGTTCGTATTAACCCGGGCATCATCCATATCAACATGAATAGACAGGGTCTCTGCACTGGCATCATTACGTCCAATCAGAAACGGACCTTTTTCGATGACCAGCGGGCGGTAGGCCGCTTCCCACTGACCATTGTTGACAAACAGGTTCTCGCCCTGCTCAAAACCAAACAGCGCCACCATCTGAAATTCGCCGTCAGCGGTTTTGGCAAAAACCAGTGGGTAGGACGCCTGGGCATGACGCGCCTCAACCGGATAAACCGGGGCACACATCATGTTTTCACCGAAATCACCGCTGAAGTCCTGACGAATTTTCAAATCTTTATGCTCAACATTATTGAGCAGAACATGGTTAGCCATGGTTTCTCCTGTTTACTGGCTCATCATTGCACGTTGCCGGATGGCATGAATGAGTGCACGATTGGTTGGCAAACCCGCCAGATACTGTTGTTTTCGTTGTTGATTCTGTCGTAAATAGTGTTCGACAGAAGGCGAGGAGGCCGCAGCCCGATTCCCCCGCTCAGGTGCTAATCCCATACCGTAGAGAATGTACATGTAGCTGGCAAGAGGGAAAAGCTCGTCACTGTACATGAAGTCTTCAATGCTGGCCGGACGCTGACGCCACTGCACCAGCCAGTCGTGCAGTTGTTCTGACATGCTGTCAGGCGAGGTCATCGCGCGCCAGTATTCACTGTCTCTGCGCTCGCTGAGTACATAATGAAGTTTAAGAAAATCAATAATCCGCTGCCACTTAGCACTGAATGCCCGGTTGTAATGCCGTGCAACGGCGGGCAGGGCTGACATATCAGCAGGTAACTGACTGGCAATGTGTTTTGCTGCCAGCTCAATCATCACCAGCGCAGACGCTTCCAGTGGCTCGAAAAAGCCGGCTGAGGTTCCCACCGCCACGCAGTTTTTTACCCAGGTGGTTTCACGGTAGCCCGGTGTGAAGCGAATGGTACGGAATTTATCTTCGCTGACAGACTGTATTTTTGGGTCTTTCGCCAGATACGCTTTCAGTTCGTCTGCAGCCTGCTCAGGTGTGCAGAATTCATCGCTGTACACATAACCCACGCCCTTGCGATGCGGCAGGCCAATATCCCACACCCAGCCACACTCCTGTGCCGTCGATAATGTTGCAGAGGCAATCGGCACCTGCTCATCGACATACGGGGCCTGCACGGCCAGCGCAGTGTTGTTTTTCAGTACATCGCCCACTTCTGTCAGCGGTATCCCGTAATGCTCACCAATCAGACGGGCGGCGAAACCGGTGCAGTCGATAAACAGCTCACCCTCGATGCGGGCGCTGTCGCTTAGCAGCGCAGTAATATGGTTGTCGCTGTCTGTATCCAGCGCAGTGATATGGGTAACCACGTGCCGAACGCCCAGATTACTGATGCAGTGTGCTTTTAGCAGGTCTGCAAATTTGTTGGCGTCAAGGTGATAACCATAATTGGCAACCGCCGCATACGGCGGCGTTTGGGGTTGCTTAGGGGCCAGCGCGTGTTCGCACAGCGCCGGTTGGGCTGAAAAGAGATCGCCAAACGCAGCATCCGGCGTGTGATCCAGCCACCATGCGCCAATATCGGCATCCAGAAAGCCAGCCGGCAGCTCAAACGGGTGATAATAGGTGTCACCGGGTTGCCCCGTGCGCCACTGATGAAAACAGGTACCCTGTTTAAACGACGCGTCACAACGCTGGATGAATGTTTCTTCGTCAATGCCAATTTTACGCAGCGTATCGCGCATGGTTGGCCAGGTGCCTTCACCGACACCCAGAATTTTCACATCCGGCGACTCGACCAGTGTAATACTGACGGCAGATGCCTCTTTGTTGTGGTATCTGGCTGCCAGCACACCGGCAGTCAGCCAGCCAGCCGCGCCACCACCGGCGATCACAATCGATTTAATGGGTTTTGAAGAACTGTGAGAATTATTCATTGTGCTATCGCTGTCACTGCGCCGGTGAAACCGTCATTCAACGACCAATACATACAGATAAAAAAACCAGACTTCCAGTGTGGGCCGGGAACCTGCCCGGTGCAATACCTGCGGTATTTTTATCTGTAGGTACTGAAGAAAAAGCGCTGCTGTATTGCTACAACAGCGCTTTTAACGTTAGCAGTCTCAGGGACACTTAGAAACTGTAACGCACACCCAGGTTGTAACGCGGCTCAACATCATAAATGCCAATCAGCATGTTCGGATGACGACCATGGGAACGCTGGTACTCACCGGTTACGTTAATCCCTTCAACAAACACTTCCAGGTCTTCGTTAATAGCGTAGCGCACGTTAACGTCTACCTGAGAGTAAGACTCAATGTATGTTGGGTTACGCTCGCCGTTACCGTCAACGGTGCCGGCCAGGAACTTGTCACGCCAGTTCCATGCAACACGGACTTCCCAGCCGTAGTTTTCATAGAACAGTACCGCGTTAGCAGTATCACTCAGACCCAGCAGTACGAACTGGTTGTCAACGCCTTCACCTTTATTGGTGTTGTAGTTGTCATATTCTACGTCACCGTCAACGGTGGTGTAGTTAACAATCACACCAAAGCCGGTGTCACCGAAGATATGCTGTACAGCCATTTCGAAACCGTCAACAGAACGTGAGGTATCTGAGTTTACTGCCTGAGTTACTGTAATTGGCAGCAGCGGATCCTGACCAGAGATACCCTCTACCGGATCACCGTAGTTTGCTCTCAGGTAATCAAGTACGGCACCCGCATCGTCTGTTCCCAGCGCTGCAACCGCTTCGTCGTAGCGCGGACCACCAAATGGCGTAGGCAGGTCGAAAATAGTGTCGGTGTAAGTATCTACGCCAATGAAGTTATCCACTTCTTTGTCGAAGTAACCGATAGACACGTAGCTGCCTTCTCCGTAGTAGTACTCGGTAGAGAAGTCGATGTTGGTCGATTCAAATGGCTGCAGGTTCGGGTTACCCGAGTTACCTGTACCACCGTTGAAACGCGCCAGCTGGTTCACTGTCAGACCACCCTGGATATCCGCATAACCAGGACGTGTAATGGTTTCGCTGTATGATGCACGAACAAACCAGTCAGGCATCACTTCCATTTTGAAGTCGACTGACGGCAGCAGATGATCATAACCACCTTCCAGCGTGGTGAACGTTTCGCCGTCCGCTACCGCGAAGAACTCGTTCGCACCTGACCAACGAATTGTCGTGAATTGCGGTACCAGCGCTGACGACTCTACGTCAGTATCTTCATAACGCAGACCAGCTTTCACCCAGACAGGCATGTCAGCGATTTCGAACTCCATGTTCGCCTGAACATAAGCCGCGTACTGTGTTTCAGTGACACGACGGTCAACCTGGTAGTTTGGATCCATACACAGACGGGTACCACACGGACTGATTGACTCGTTGTTCGCGGCGGCAATCGCGCTGATGGCACCAATCAGGTCCTGCATGTTAGACGCGTAGTAGAATGGCTCCAGGTCGGCGCCATTGCTGCCCAGCACATCGTCGAAACGGCCTGGCAGATCCTGTTGTACGAAGATATCATCCGGATAATCTTCCGGCGCACCGTAACCACCCCAGGTGTCACGCTGTGCAACAGAGTACGCAGAACGGTTCTTCGCTTCCATGGCAGTGATACCAAAATCAATGCTGGTGACCACGCTGTCGTCCAGGTAGTAGTTACCGCGGAACTGAAGCTGGTTGATTTCAGACTTCATGTAGCTGTTACGGAACGAGGTACCAGAAGTTGACATTCTTGCCGGATCAAGACCACTCACGCCATCAGCATAGGTGATATCCATTACAGGGAAGTCCTGCGAGTAATCGACAGCGGTCAGTACACGGTCAAACTGAACCGCACTGATCACGTTATCACTGCCCAGGTCGTTCTTAGGACCGGCTTCCGCAGTCGAGCTGTGGAAGTCCAGTTCCAGGTTCAGGTTGTCACTGGCAACCCACTCAACGTTGAAGCCGAGTGATTTGTTTTCGTTAACCACAGTGAAGTCACTGGTGCCCAGGCCGATATCACAGCATGTAGCGTCGGCATAGATAACCGGACCCATGACTGAACCTTCAGAGTTGGTACCCGGGGTGTATTCGCCATACGCAGGAATACCGTTAAACCAGGTAGACAGTTGCTGACGCATGGTCTGCGTTTCCAGCTCTGAATAGGTGTAGTCGAGCGTGTATGTCAGTTCATCTGACGGTGCGTATTGCAGTGTCAGTTGGCCGTTAGTACGGGTACGACGGAATTCGTCGAAGTTATACGCCAGGTTACGCGGTACTGAGTACACATCGTTCGGACCCGGAATATTAGTAAAGCTGCCATCGCGTGGTAGTGAACCCCAGTCACCGCCATCGCCTTTAATAGTGTACCAGCCGTTACCGGTCTCAGCGCTTGCCTGACCACCGTCACGTTCCTGGTACGAACCAATCAGCTGAATACCAAATTTGTCATCATTGAAGGTCTGACTGTAAATGCCTGACAGCAGTGGTGTGAGTGAACTACCGGTTTCAGTAGACTCATCCATCATACCTTTAGCGGTAACGGTGGCTTTCAGACCAGGGTTTGACAGCGGCTTGGCGGTAACCAGGTTCACTGTAGAACCAATACCACCGGTAGGCTGCTTGGCCAGACTGGTTTTGTAGACTTCAACTGCTGAAACCCCTTCAGAGGCCAGGTTAGCAAAATCGTATGAACGTGATGATGACGCCGATGTTGCTGCGGTGTTAGCCGCTGGCATCTGACGACCATTCAGTGTAACCAGGTTGTAATCAGGACCAAAACCACGCACTGTGATACGGCTACCTTCACCTGCTGAACGGTCAATTGACACACCGGTAATACGCTGCAGTGACTCAGCCAGGTTAGTGTCAGGGAATTTACCAATGTCTTCTGCAGAAATTGCATCAACCACGCCCGACGCAGCCTTCTTCGTCAGCATGGCTTTAGTCAAACTTTCACGGATACCACTGACTTCAATAACTTCGAAGTCGCCCGCTTCAAATTCCTTATTTTTATCTTCTGCATCCTGGGCGTAGGCCGGCATTGCCGCCACTGCACCCATGATCAGCGACAGGCTGGTCGCTAATCGAGTTTTGTTAAATCTGTTTGTTTTCATGTGATACCCCAGCCGTGGTTGAATATCCTGCCAATTGTGTTCAGCACATGCGAACTGAGTTAACGGTCGCATGTCCTGCTGCTCAACACATTGCCCGTCCTATTCACCTTGGTTATGTGTTGTCCTTTCCCCGCTATAAATGCGGGTTAATGGAAGCGCTTACAAAAAATGCATCCGCGTTTTGTAAGCGCTTTCATCACAATGTACGAAGAAATAAGTTGTAATGCAAGTGTTTTTAAGTTGTTAACCAAAATTTCTCCAACTGCTTACAGCTAAACAACCCTGGTTACCAAACCTCACACCCAGCCCTTATTTTTCATACACAATTCTAATGAACACATGCTCAATACGCCCTGTTAACGCCTTGTTAAAAATAGTGGAGACAGGAAAAACTTTCCAGTTCCTGCGCGTTACAGTTTTTTAAGCTGGCAATAAATCCACGCTGGATAAGGTAAAAATGTAAGCGCAAACAATTAACAAATGTAAGCGCTTGCATTTTACCCTGACCGCCCTATACTGACCAACAAGTTTTTAACAATTGATGCATTGTATCTGTTAATTCGTGTTTACACGCCGCATCATTTTCCGTCAGACAGGCTTATTTTATGCAACATCACGCTCAGGCATCACAATCTCCGGGGACGGGCGCCACCACACAGTTTGCGTTGTGGACGCTGACCTCACTGTTTTTTATGTGGGGCTTTATCACTGCGATGAATGACATTCTCATTCCGCATTTGAAGGCGCTCTTTGAATTAAGCTTTACCAAAGCCATGCTGGTGCAGTTCTGCTTCTTCGGTGCTTATTTCCTAATTTCTATTCCTGGTGGCTGGCTGGTCAGTAAAATTGGTTATCAGCGAGGCATCGGAGTCGGCCTGTTAACGGCCGCCTGCGGCTGTGTCATGTTTATCCCTTCAGCGTACATGGAACAGTACTGGATGTTTCTGGCATCGCTGTTTGTGCTGGCATCCGGTATTACCATTCTGCAGGTAGCGGCTAATCCACTGGTGACCGTAATGGGGCCTGCCGAGACCGCCGAAAGCCGTCTGACGATGACCCAGGCATTTAATTCTTTGGGAACCACTGTTGCGCCGGTTATCGGTGGCATTCTTATTTTCTCTGCGCATGAAACCGAATCGGTCGTGCGTGCCGATTCTGTCGTCACTCCATATCTGGGCCTGGCATTGATCCTGGTCGCGATGGCCGTTGTCATGGTCAAAATTACACTACCTTCGCCACGACAGGAAAATATCGAGCTTGCCGCACCTACTGACAGTTCGGTGCTTAAACACCGCCACCTTGCACTTGGTGTCGTCGGTATTTTTATGTACGTGGGTGCTGAGGTCGCGATTGGCAGCTTCCTGGTTAACTATTTTGGTCTGCCGTCTGTGATGGGACTGACCGAAGGACAGGCATCGACCTTTATTGCTTACTATTGGGGTGGTGCCATGGTTGGCCGCTTTATCGGTGCTGTGCTGATGCAGAAGGTCAATCCGGGTCGTCTGCTGGCTTTCAATGCCATGATGTCATGTGTGCTGATTGTTATTTCAGTGACTGGTAGTGGGGCCCTGTCAATGTGGTCAATTCTCGGTGTCGGCCTATTCAATTCCATTATGTTCCCGACTATTTTCAGCCTCGCGCTTAAAGGGCTGGGCGACCAGACGCCTAAAGGCTCCGGCATGTTGTGTCTGGCCATTGTCGGCGGCGCCATTGTGCCGGTGTTACAGGGGCTTATTGCTGACAACATTGGTTTGCAGATCTCATTCCTGCTGCCCGTTGTGTGCTACGTCTACATCGCATTTTACGGTCTGGTGGGCTCCGTGCCGGTAACCCAGGCTGCTAGTAAGGAGAATCAATAATGACACCACGGTTATCCCGTTTATTCTTACTGATTGCGGGCGCAGCGTTTGTTGCCGCCTGTTCACAGCCAGACGTTACAACACAGACGGCAGCGCAGCCCGAACAAGCGACTACGCTGCCGCCTGCGCCAGGCACGCCGGTACCCGACTACTGGCCACGCGTTACCTTTAAAACCGCAAATGAAAATGACGTTGAAGCGCGTGTTGACGCGCTGATGAAAGACATGACGCTGGAACAGAAGGTTGCACAAATTATTCAGCCTGAGATTCGCGATGTCACCGTGGAAGACATGCGCAAATACGGCTTCGGTTCGTACTTAAACGGCGGCGGCGCGTTTCCGAATAATGACAAACACGCGACACCGCAGGACTGGGTAGCGCTTGCCGAAGCCATGTATCAGGCGTCTGTTGACGATTCTCTTGACGGCAGCAGCATCCCTACCATGTGGGGAACAGACGCCGTTCATGGCCACAACAATGTCATTGGCGCCACACTCTTTCCTCATAACATCGGACTGGGTGCGATGCGTGATCCGGATCTGGTGCGCCAGATTGCTGAGGCCACCGCAAAAGAAGTCCGCGCTACCGGTATCGACTGGATTTTCGCGCCCACGGTGGCTACTGCACGTGATGACCGCTGGGGCAGAACCTATGAAAGCTACTCGGAAGACCCACAGGTTGTAGGCGACTACGCCCATGCCATTGTAACGGGGCTGCAGGGTGACCTGAGTGATGGCTCTATCGATGACACCCACGTTATTTCTACGGTTAAACACTTTATAGGTGACGGCGGTACGGACGGCGGTGACGACCAGGGCAATAACCTGGCTGACGAGGAAACACTGTTCCGTATCCATGGACAAGGGTATGTCCAGGGCCTCAACGCTGGCGCGCAATCTGTGATGGCGTCGTTTAACAGCTGGCATGGCAAGAAGATCCATGGAAGTAAGTACCTGCTGACTAATGTACTGAAAGAAAAAATGGGCTTTGACGGCTTTGTGGTTGGCGACTGGAATGGCCACGGTCAGATAGAAGGCTGTACCAACGAAAACTGCCCCGCTGCCATCAATGCCGGTCTGGACGTATACATGGTACCTACCAGTGCCTGGAAACCCCTGTATGAAAATCTGATTGCTCAGGTCAAAAGTGGTGAAATCAGCGAAGCCCGTCTGAATGATGCCGTGCGTCGGGTTCTGCGGGTAAAAGTACGGGTAGGACTGTTCGATCAGCCTTCTCCTGCGCAGCGCGCATTGTCTGGCGATCAGAGCGTGATTGGCGCTGCCGAACATCGCGCTATCGCTCGCGAGGCGGTAAGAAAGTCACTGGTCATGCTGAAAAACCAGCAAAACCTGCTGCCATTGTCCCCCGACATGACCGTGCTGGTTGCCGGGGATGCGGCCCATAACATTGGCAAGCAGTCTGGCGGCTGGACCATCACCTGGCAGGGAACAGGTAACGAAAACACCGACTTCCCCGGCGCTACGTCAATTTATCAGGGTATTGAGCAGGTGGTTACCGCCGCCGGTGGCAAAGCGATTCTGTCGCCCGACGGTACAACCGACGCCAAGCCCGATGTAGCCATAGTGGTCTTTGGTGAAAACCCCTACGCCGAAGGTAATGGCGATCTGTCCAATCTTGAATATCAGCGCGGGGATAAGCAAGACCTGGCTCTGTTGCAGTCGCTGAAGGAGAAGGGTATCCCGGTTGTGTCTGTATTCATCACAGGACGGCCTTTGTGGGTTAACCCTGAACTGAATGCCAGCGATGCCTTTGTTGTTGCCTGGCTGCCGGGTTCAGAAGGTCAGGGAGTGGCTGATGTGCTGTTCACCCAGCCGGATGGCAGCGTGAACTATCCGATGCAGGGCAAATTGTCTTTCTCGTGGCCTGCCACGCCAACCCAGCTGGTGAATAAAGGGGATGGCAAGACCCCGCTGTTTGCCTACGGCTATGGCCTGAGCTATGGCGACACGGATCCGCTGACTGCGCCGCTGTCAGAGGACAATGGTGTAGACGGTGCGGTAGTACTCAGTCACGGCATTTATGTACGCAGCCTGCAAAAGCCCTGGCAACTGGTAACGCTGAGCGACGGCAATGCCATGACAATGGCAAGCAACACCCTCACCAACGGTAATGTCGCGGTGCGCACCACAGACCGCGCCGTGCAGGAAGATACGCTGGATATCACATTCAGTGGTCCGGGCCGGGTAATTTTTGGCTCACAGTTCCCGGAAGATTTACGTGATTACGCAGGCGATCAGGGTGCGCTGGTGATGGATGTCCGCTTAAAAGACGCGGCGACCAGCGTTGATTTGGGCATGGGCTGCGGCCCCGACTGTGACGGCAGTTTGCCCCTTAGCGCATTTACTGACGCAAACAGCGAATGGCAACGCGTCGCGATTCCTGTGCAGTGCTTTGTTAACGCCGGTGTCAATCTGGCAGAAGTGTTCGAGGTGCTGACGCTAAGCACAGGCTCGGCCACGTCGCTACAAATTTCAGATGTTCGTCTGGACCCTCATTCTGAGTCGCTTCAGGCGTGCGATTTGTAACGTTCTGTATCACCCTGTCGTGAGTTGTAAATGGGTAAGTACAGTGAAGGAAACTGGGGATAACCATCCTCTGACGCAACATTGAGGACAACATAATGAAACTGATAAAGCGTCCCATTGCACTGGCATTGCTTGCCGTGCTTACCACAACCGTGACAGGCTGTAACGAGGTCATAGAAAGTAATGGCGAGGTCAGTAACCCTGAACCGCCGCCACCACCGCCCCCTCCTCAGACTCCTGAGGAAGCCGGCTGGGTTGTGGTCTGGGAAGATCAGTTTGATGACGATACCATCAATACTGAGAACTGGAATTTTCTCACTGGTGACGGCTCGGAATATGGCATTCCTGGCTGGGGCAATAATGAGCTTCAGTACTATGAAGAAGACAATGCCTTTATTGAAGACGGCAAGCTGGTCATTCAGGCCGAAGCTGATGCTGTTGGCGGCTATGAATATACGTCAGCCCGCCTGACCACTGAAGGCAAGCTGGATGTTCGCTATGGCCGTATTGAAGCCAGCATTAAAATGCCGGGTGGACAAGGCACCTGGCCCGCGTTCTGGATGCTGCCCACCGATTCTCCTTATGGTGACTGGGCCGCGGGTGGCGAAATCGACATTCTCGAGTCAACGAACCTGGGCGTTGATGGCAAAAACGAAATTCAGGGAACCCTGCACTATGGTTCTTTATGGCCCTTAAATCGTTTTACTTATAAAACCTATGAGCCAGAGATGACCATTACGGATGACTTCCACCGCTATGCTATTGAGTGGGAGCAGGGTGAAATTCGCTGGTATTTTGACGACACCCACTACGCCACCATGACTGAACAAAACTTCTTCAGTTACTACTGGGGCGGACAGGACAGCGGTTTTATTACCAACGACTACGCGCCGTTTAACACGCCATTTCATATTCTGCTGAACCTTGCCATTGGCGGTAACCTGCCAGGTGCACCCGCAGATGACCTTGCGTTGCCATTGCGCATGGAAGTGGATTATGTACGTGTATATCAGTGTCCTGCTGATGAAGAGACCGGTGTTGGTTGTGCGTCCAATGTTAATGAAGACATCACACCACCAGCAGCAGCATCTTACACCATCTCAGAACACACGCTGTTTGCTGATGGGATCACGCCGCTGGAATGGGTAGGCAATGAAGAAACACAGACCCGGGCGCTGGCGATTAACTCGTGGTGGAACAATGACGGTGCGCTGACACTGACCACCCCGGATGTTGGTGGTGACTATGGTACGGTTATCGATATTCTGACCTCCAACAGCGGCAACGTCTCTATCTACGCAGAAGATGCCGGTACGCTGGAACTATATGGTGTTGGCTCCGCATCACAGCCGTGGGCACCACACAATGGCGAGATCATTTTTGACCTCTACATTGACAGTGCACAGACCGATCCGGATGGCACGATCGCGATTAAGATGGACAGCGGGTATCCCAACCTTGGCTTCATCAACCTCGCGGTCAGCGATCTGGAAATGGACACATGGCAAACCCTCCACCTGAAACTCAGCGACCTGCTGGCAAATGCAAATAATGATGGCGCCAACCCGGTCGATGTGAGTCAGGTTGTCAGTCTGTTCGTGGTTGAACCCACCAGTTCCGCGCACATCATGCTGGATAATGTGAAGTTTAAGTGTGGTGCACCCGGTACTAACAGCTGTGGGATCCGCGCTCCCTCACCTGAGGTGAATGATGAGCAGGTCGCGGTCTTTGTTGACGAGGTTGATCCTGTCTGGACCCGTGGTCTGGGTGCCTGGGACAGCCGTACTGGCTTCGATTACTTCGAGGGCGACAATGACAGCTACAAAGTCAACTGGGCCGTCGTTGATCTTGATGGCAATAACGTGCTGGAAGTCAGCTTTGATGACGATGCCGACGCAACGGGTGTATTTTACATCCAGTCACTTGCCGGTATCGACCTGACCGCTTACACCAACGGTTACCTTAGCTTTGACCTGCGCGTACTGGATTATGGTTCTAATACATCAGGGATGGCGATGAAGGTTGACTGCTTCTACCCGTGTACCAGCGGTGATCAGGAACTGGGTGTGGTAGCTGACGTTACGTGGGAAACAATCAACGTGCCGGTACAGCAGCTTATCGATGGTGGCCTGGACGTATCCGACGTCAACACTGGTATTGTTATCTTCCCGGTAGCCGGCGATCAGGGCGGCGTTACATTCCAGATTGATAACATTGTGTGGACAGCTGGTGAACCTGTTGACCCGGAACCAACGGATCCACCGGTTGAGCCATCAGGAGACCTGCTGATTTACAACGGTACCGACACACCGGATCCGGAATTCGCACCTGATTTGAATGGCATCACACAAACTGAGGAAACAGACAGTGACGATGCCTACGGCACCGTGGCACAGTTCAGCTTTAGCATCAACGAAACAACCCTGCCGTTCTTCGTACAGCCTTCAGGCACCACTATTGACCTGAGTGCGTACAGCGAAGGCACCATTGAGTTTGACCTCAAGCTGATTACAGAGCCTTCTGTTGGCCTGGATAATACCGGCTTCTACGTGAAGTTTGACAGTGGTTATCCGAAAACGACCAGTGCCTTTGCCATCGCGCAGCCTGTACTGGGTGAATGGCGTCATTACAGCATTTCGGTTGCAGATCTGCTGGCCAACGGTGTTCCTGACTGGGAACAACCGGTAGATATTACCGCTGTCGATGCTGCGTTTGTTGTCGCTCCTGACTGGGGCACTGCCAGCGGTACCGTTTTCCAGTTGGATAACATCGTCTGGAAACCGTAACACATCGATTCACCGATGAATAAAAACCCCCTCCCGCGAGGGGGTTTTTCTTTTTGGCGCTGCTGCATTACACTGCCGCCTTCACTGTCACAGCAGGGCCAACCGTGACCAACGACACATTACTCATCCTGGGCTTTCTTATTTGCGGCGCTACTCTTATTCAGTCGCTGACGGGATTTGGCTTCGGTTTGTTTGTCATTGCCAGCGTGACCCTGTTTACCCCGGTACCGGTGAGCACCACCGCCTTCATTATCAGCGCGTTAAGCCTGGTCAATGCAGCGGACATGGCCATTCGACACCGCCATGCCATCCAGTGGCGAAGCGCAGCGACCATGTTGACTACCGGACTGCCGGCCCTGGTGATGGGCTTTGTCCTGCTGGAGTGGTTATCAGCACAGTACCGCAGTACGCTGATGATGCTGTTAGGGCTTTGTATTCTGGGCTGCAGCCTGCTGCTTATGCTGCGGCGACGCGGCCTTAAACGGCAAAGTCCTCCATGGCAGTTTGCCGTTGCAGGCACACTGGGTGGACTATTGGGCGGCCTGTTCTCCACGTTTGGACCGCCAGTAGTGTTTCAGTGTTACCGGCAGCCCTGGGATATTGAGCAGGTGAAAGCCACATTGCTGAGTATATTCAGCCTGGCTGCGCTGTGCCGGCTGGTACTGGTGCCGTTTGGCACGACGCCCAATGCAACTGTACTGTGGTTCACCCTTGCGGCGATCCCTGTGGTCATGGTCAGTACCCGCATTGCCCGCTATCTGGCGCCGCGGATCCCCGCTCAGGCCATCCGGGTTGTCGCCGTATTTTTGCTGGCAGTCAGTGGGGTCAGCCTGTTGCTCAAAGCACTAACGCTGTAACGTTTATTGCGTAGCATTATCGTAGAGCGCCAGCAACCGGCGTCCGCGCTCAGTGTTCTGAAATACCAGCCAGAGTGGCTCACTGGGCAGCAAAGTCAGTGCGCCAAGTTGTGATTTAAGGTGCTCAGGCACGTTATGCTCATAATCGACGATCACATCCAGCTTGCCACGCTCCAGCAGGGCAAAGGCATTTGCAGGGTTTTCATAGGCAAGGTGCGAACGATAACCCGGGATGAGATCTTCAAAGGCATAGCCGTTTCGCCACGCAATTCGCCTGTCATGCAGCGTATCGAGTGTAGGAATATCAGTATTGTCAGACAGGTAATATGCACACAGTCTGTTCTCAATATCGATAGGTTCGGACGGATACAGGTGTTCAGGGTACGTTGTGCGATATACGCCTACCAGAACATCGGCGCGGCCCGCAAGAAACAGACGCCGGGCCCGCACGAACTCAGACACATCCCAACGCAGCTCAACCTCAGCGGGAAAGCGGGCTCTGATTTTTTCCAGGTAAACGCCGCTGCCGTCAGGAGCAGCAAAGCCCGGCCAGTGCGCGCCGGCAACAATCACCGTATCGTCCGCCTGTACGCACGTGATCCCACACAGTCCTGCCATGATCAGTGCGATGAAGTGTTTAATCATATCGAGCCCTTGCTACTGTACCCACCTGTTAAGTATGCCGCGCCACCAACCGCTTGCAAGCTATGTATTGTTATTCTGTGTGTCAGTGCGCATGATCATGAGGAACGTCACTGCCATCCGGACCATCCTCATCGCGACACGGCTCGCCGGGGAACTCGAATTCAATCGTGGTATGCTGGAGTGAAAAGCCGTCAAGCTTATCCGACACCTGATCTTTTAAGGTACGCAGAGTTTGACTGTCGACATGACTATCCAGCACCAGATGCGCTGTCAGCACATGTTGCTCTCCGTCCAGTGACCAGAAATGCACATCATGGATATCGCTGACATAGTCTACTGACTTTAGCGCTGCAATCATTTTCTCGCGCTGCTCAACGTCCGGGGACGCCTGCATAAACAGTCTGACCGTTTGCGTCGCGTAGCGCACAACATTAGACAGAATAAACAGCGTAAACAGGATCGACAAAATTGGATCCAGTATGGGCCATTCCACAAAATGCAGCACAATCGCAACAATCAGCACGGCAATCCAGCCGAGCATATCTTCAAGCAGATGCCAGTTCAGTACTTTTTCATTCAGGGTATGGCCACCATGCAATTTCCACGCTGCCGCGCCGTTGACGGCAACGCCCAGAATGGCGAGACCGATCATCCCCTCGGTCATCGGCATTTGCGGGTCAAAAAGTCGTGGAATGGCTTCAGACAGGATCCATACCGATCCGACCATCAGGATAACGGCGTTGATCATCGCCCCCATCAGGCTGAAACGCTTAAAGCCATAGGAATAGTTCTGCGTGGCTTGTTTCTTTCCGAGCTTGCTCAGCACCCAGGCAAGCCCGATCGACATACAGTCGCCCAAATCATGCACCGCATCGGCCATGATAGCGACGCTGTTGGTCAGCCAGCCGCCAACAAACTCAATCACCGTGAAGATAAAGTTCAGCCAGAATGCCCAGCCTATCCGTTTACTGTCGGCGTTATCGTCGTGCGGATGGTGATGATGGTGATGACTGTGCGCGTGCATCCGATCCTGCATTTGTTTTTCGCTGCTTATCATCAGCTTACCACAGGAATTAACGGGTGTTCTGCTCCTTTTTTCAGGTTGCTTTATATTGATTTAGCGACCCTCACCAACAGGCCCAACTACCCATAAAAGCTGATTGCCGCCTGGTATAACAGCCGTAGCGCCAGAATGGTCACCACCACTTTAAACAGCATGGCAAATCGCGCAGACGGAATGCGCCTGAGGACGTGTAACCCTACCCAGGTACCAACCGCACCGCTAGCTATCATTGCCAGTGTCAGCCCCGCCCACTGCCAGAATGAAAAGCCAATTGCGCTGAACACAAAGGCCTTTAATCCGTGCTGCACGGTCATACAGCTTGAGAACGCCGCGGTCAGTTGCATTTTGTCAAAGCGGTTACGGTGAACAAACGCTGCAACCAATGGGCCTGTTGCACCAACAAACATGGAAATGACCGTGGTGATCATCCCTGCCAGTATACGGCCTGCCGGCCGCATCTCCTGCGCCTTCGGTTTTGCACCCCAGACCAAAAAAAGGATAAACAACGCCACTGCAACCTGAATAAGTACCAATGGTAACTGCACGACGATGAACGACGCCATAACTGCACCGACGACGGCGCCAACCGAGAAAAAGCGCAGCAACGTCCAGTCGATATGACGCCATGTCATCAGTGCCCGGTTGGCATTCGACCCCAGCTGGACAAGTCCGTGCACGGGGATCAGCGCAGACAGCGGCATGCTGCCAGCCATAACTGCCAGCAACAACATGCCACCACCAATACCCAGTGTGGCGGTAATCAGAGATGTCAGGGCCGACATACTGATTAACATCAGCGCAGTAAAAAGCGGCAGCTGTCCGTCGGCTGTGATCAGTGATATTACGGTGTCAGTCAGCGACATCACATGCCCCTTGGCTTATGTAGGAAAGACGTGTTGAGAATACGCGGAAAATGGAGCGGGGGAAAGGCCATACGCCGACAACAACACAGTGAATAATTACGCACATATTCGCATAACTATTTTTATTACAAAACAGTGACAATGAAACACGTAACAGGATATTAATTAAACGATGAAAAACGTATAACACGCGATATAAACGTATTTAAAATAATACATTAACAATCTATACACATGATTCCATGGTGATTTCCTTACATGTCGCTCAAACCTTAAACAATAAGGCCTGAACAGATTTTGACCACACCAAATTCGCACAACACATTAGTTTTTATAATCTGAAACAGGTAAGAAATCTAAATTGTTGACGCGCATTTTTTAATTACAATGCCGCCCAGATTGACTCAGCCCCAACACATTTAACTTTTAAGGAAACTTCGATGAAATCATTTGTATCTGCTCTGGCTCTGATTCTGGTTGCAACTACTGCACATGCAGTTGAACTGGTAAACAAAGACGGCTCACCTATCAGCCAGCTGTGTATCGCAGCAGTTGAATCTGTAGATGCGTTCGAGCGCCAGGTTGATGAACTGAAACTGTCTCGTTACGACCTGAGCAACATCTCATGTAACGATATGCCTCTGAACGATTTCGTCAGAAAATTCCGCGCCATGGACAGCAACGAAACAATCAGCGTGACGGCGTTTGAGAACACAAACAACACGTTTGAAACTGCGCTGTGTATCGCTGCTGCAACGTCTAACGAAGCATTCAAGCAAACCAAGCGCAATGCTGGTCACCTGAGCACAGAAGAAGTAGCGTGTAATGGTGAGACGCTGGCAAAATTTGCTAAGCAGTTCAACAAATCGTTCAACGGCTAATTGCTATTCTGACCATGTTGAAAGAAACGGCGCCTTTATGGCGCCGTTTTTTTATCCGGGATGTGACTGTTTTACCACGTCGGGGCGTCGCTTCGCCAGCGCAATCCAGAACACCAGCTCGAACAACACGCCAAATAATGCAAAAACAACGAGGCCTGCATGTAGTCCCATCGCGTAGCAGGTTACCGCGGCTACCATTGACAGCATGATGACGATGATTCGCGTCAGCATGTTTACCCCCGTTTTCTATCTGACCGTACTCAAAGTATGGATGGCGAGCCGGAAAAGTAAAAAGGAAATTCGTTACTAAAGGTAACGATCGCGCTAACTCACTGGTTGTTGGTAAAAAACAACACAACATGCGTAAAAACTTCACTCACCGACCATCCATGGGCGCGCAAGTCAGACCTTTCCAACGTCACAAAAAAACCAAATAATTTATATATATCATAAGGTTAATCATACTTTCGGATTAACAACCGGGACGTGGCATGGTCTTCGCTTAGCGATAGAGGCAGTAGCGTATTCACAGGGCGCTACTGCGCCGGGGCTCTGCCTGTTCCGGTGATAGTTAGCACAGTGTCACCGTCTATGGTTCCCTTCAGGCAGCCTCTCCCTCTCGGAAACCTTCATATGGCTTCCCCACAACCTCTGATTCTTGCCCGTCATCTGACGGGCTTTTTTTTAGCCCTGTGGTACACTTTTCGACGTCTTTCAGGCCCGTCACTCAACGAGTTGTCTTACTAATGGCGTTTCCACTCTTATTTTCTGCACTGCTGGCAACCGCAATTGGTCAGAGTGTCGTGCTGACCATTCTCCCTTCACTGGGTCGGGATACCGGTCTGAGTGAAATTCAGGTTGCCATTATGATGTCTGCCTCTGCCTTTATCTTTGCATTGGGCACCACATTGTGGAGTCGCTTTGCCCGCAAAAAAGGTTATAAATTTACGCTTATGATGGGACTGACAGGCTATACGCTCGGCACCGCGCTGTATGCCGGCGTGTGGTCATTTGGCTACAGTGGCCTGTTATCTGGTACTGTCCTGTTTATTGCTTTGCTGGTATCACGCAGCCTGCAGTCAACTATCATGTCTGCCACACCGCCGTCTGCTGTGGGTTATGCCATCGCTATCAGCGCACCGGACAAGCGTGTCGGCGCCATCAGCAAAGTCACGTCCGCCAATAACCTCGGACAAATCGTCGGTCCGGCCTACGCAGGCTTACTTGCCGGTTTTGGCCTTTTAACCCCGCTTTATACCATTGTGTTGCTCACCCTGTGTGCGCTGGTAGTGATATGGTGGAAATTGCCGGTGCTGTCACCACAACAGGCAGGGAGCTCTCAGGCTCATCAGCCACAAGCAGAACCTGGCCAGGTCCGCGGTATAACACCGATACTGATCGGAACCTGTGCAGCCTTGTTTTGCTGTATGGCGATGATGCAGCAAACACTGGGCTTTTTCTTTATTGACCATTATCACTTCACCACAGTAGAAGCCGCGCAACATGTGGGTGTGGCAATGATGTGTACGGCTGCCGCGTCCCTTGGTATACAGTTACTGGTGGTTCAGCGGGCCAGGATCCGCTCGCAGTCGATGATCTATCTTTCTTTGCCATTATTAGTCAGCGCCTACCTGGTGATGTTTATCCATCAGTCGCTGGCTGTACTTTATGTGGCGATGGTAATGATGGGGGCCGGAATGGGCATGGCCTATCCTTCGGTTGCCGCGGTCGCTACCAGTTACTGCCACCCCGACCGGCAGGCAACCGTAACAGGCATGATCACCGCAACGCCAGCTATGGGTTACATCGTTGGTCCACCTATTGCGGCGTGGTTGTATGGTTATGGTCAGCGCTGGCCATTTCTGTGTGCGAGTCTGCTGCTGGTGTTTTTCATTTTGCTGGTATCCGTCGCTCTGCGCACACTAAAGGCGCAGGAGGCAACCCGCTAACGGCGCGCTTAAGTTACAAATCAATTTTCTTTCTGAGTGATTTCTTATCGCTGATTTGCTGCTTCGCCGCTTTTCTTCGTTTTTTCGCGCCTGGTGGAACGCGTGTGGGTTTGCGCTTTTTTTGTGTCTTGGTTGCTGGCAGGATCCACGCGATAAGCCGGGCAATGGCGGCGTCTTTATTTTGCTCCTGCGTACGGTATTCCTGTGATTTCAGCACAAACACACCATCGACCGTCAGGCGACTGTCAGCCCGTGACAACAGCCGTGTTTTTACGTCCTCAGGCAGGCTCGAGTCCTGTACCGGGAAACGCAGATGGATTGCCGAGTTAACCTTATTGACATTTTGTCCGCCAGCGCCCTGTGCACGCACCGCCTGCAGCTGAATTTCGTCGTCTTCAATTGCAATAGAAGACGTGATTACGATCATGTCATTTCCTCATACTATGCCAACAGTGACTGTACCACAGACCCTGCTGATTGACTTCAACAGGCACAGGCCGTAGCTTATTTGCTATACAACCAAAGAGACTCACTATGATCTGGCTTGCTGTCGTTATTGGCCTGTTGCTGCTCGCAGCATCAGGCGCCGTTCTTATCACCCGATACCGTGACAGTGCACTGGCACGCGCTTTTCCTGCACAGGGTCAGATTACAGCCGTGCCGGGCGGTACTATTCACTGGACCGTTAATGGCAGTGGTCCTGCTGTTGTGCTGGTACACGGACTTGCCGGTAACATGCATAACTTCTACGCATTAGAAAAAGCACTGACAGAACATTACACCGTTTACTGTCTGGACAGACCGGGCAGTGGCAGTGCGCATCGTCCGCTAAGTACCGACCCCGGTTTTGACAATCAGGCGCGCATGCTGCTGGCCTGGATGGACAGCATCCAGCTGGATAGTGCGCTTTTCGTTGGCCACTCCATGGGCGGTGCCATTTCTTTAAATCTCGCCATGCAGGCGCCCGAACGCGTGCGCGGCCTGGCGCTGATTGCACCGTTGACCGCCCCGTTACCGCTTAAGCCTACCGCGCTTGCACGCTGGTATTTCCGCAGCCCCACACTGCGTTACGCCGTTGCCAAAGCGGTCAGTCCGCTGATCCAGAAAAAGATGGGACGAAAACAGGTCGATATCATCTTTAAGCCCGAACCGCCTGTGCCTGACTTTGGGTACCGCTACGGTGGCGCGTTGTCGATGCGTTCCGGTGCGTTTCTCGCAGCAAGTGGCGATCTTGCTGCGGCACAAAAGAGCCTTTATCAACAAATAAAGCATTACCACAGCATTACCTGTCCGGTCGGCGTGTTGTACGGTGATGGCGATAAGGTGCTGTCCTGCCGCCATCACGTTGAACAGATGAAAAAGTCTCTGCCAGACGCCCATTATGTTGTGCTTAAAGACAGAGGTCACATGTTGCCTATTACCGCAGTGACGGAATGTGTTGAACTTATCAATGAAGTTCAGCGTCAGACCGAGGCGGCGGCTCAGGCGGAGACGGCGTCCCCAACGAAGGCGTCCCCAACGAAGGCGTCCCCAACAAGCGATGCATAAGTGGTTCAAAATTTTGCTCGCTCTGGCACAGTTGCTTGGGCGACCCGCCTAACATCTCGTCGTTTCGACAAAACCACCGTCGCATCTGCTCAGTATCGCCGCTAAACACGGCGACCAGATTGTAATAAAAGCGAATAAAATTCAGCTGAATCCGGGTTTGCGGTGCGTTCGTCTGAAACCCAACCAACCGGGTTCCCAACAAATCATGCTCACTGATATTCAGCATGCTGGCGGACTCGGCCGGTGTTAGCCCCAGTTCTTCACTGGCCCATGTAAACGCTTTGGTAATCACTGTCGGCGGATAGCTTGCGTAAGTCATAGTATGCTCCATCGGGACGGGTTACTCATTGCCCCGGATAAGCGAATTCCGTTCCAATAATTCCGGTGACAGACCATTCAGCCTGCCAGTCGCAGCACGGCACGTCCTCTGTATACTAATGATCGACAGCGACTGCCTTTTTGTCCGGAATTCTCACGTGGAAAAGCACTAAATAAGTGCGGCGGTGCACCTGCACTGCCGCTGTCCGTCATCTCAGGCTGCAATCACCGTTGACAGACTCGAAAAAGACGGCTGCTTCTGGATATCCAACGGTAATTGCAGCACACGGGCGATATCGCTGACGCTTATCACCCCTCGCACTTCATGTTCACCACGATCCAGCACCAGGCAATGATGCTGCTGGTTATCTTTGAGCGTCTCAACAATATCGCCAACCGTTGCGCGGGTCAGTTCATCAAAGTCGAATGATTTCAGCGACGTTTTCGGTTGCATAAAGTCACTGACCCGCAGAGAGTCTCGTTCCGCTCCCCGGGCTACCCGCTGCATAATTTTCTGTTCGTCGATGTCACTGGTGCTGATGATGCCGGTAAATTTACCGTGATGATCGACTACCAGCATCATCCGGACGTGAGCGCGCATCATGATGTTTTCAATCTCAGTAGCAGATACACCTTCGTCAATAACGTGCGGCATGTGCTGTTTAAAGTCGGTAAAGATAGCAACGGCGGGCGAGCGCATCGTGATTTGACGACTGATCACCGGCCACGCCAGTTTATCGACAGATTCGGTTTGGTATAGGTTTAAGGCATGCATAGTCATGCTCCTTCATATTGTCAGTTAACAGTAAAACGAGAGTTATGCGGCGTAGTTAACTGCAACGGGCGGAGCACGGATGGAAAAGGCAGAGCAGGCAGTGGTGCGAACGGATAAGACCACCAGTCCATAACGCGGAACATTTTCGTCCGCAAGACAGAACTGAGCGAAACTGTGGATGCCCGGATCACTGTCGGTGTCGGATTCAGCAACAGACTCAGTATCCAACACAAAATCAAAGGGGACTGAGGCAATGTTCGCAGCGGCGCTGTTGTCATTAACCGCAACCAGACCGTTCCCATACAGCGGGGTCAGCCAGATCACAGCAGCAAACAGCAACAACCATTTCATTATTTTCACCTCTGATTTAACTATACGGGCGATTTGGATTTTAGGAACCGTTGGCCAGCGACAAAAGTGCGCCATTCACCGCGCTCCGATCATTCTATTTATGCGAACGATAGGGTCGAATTGTTGCCATCGCAGATTTTTGGTCCTGTGACTAAGATTGACGTACTACTATTCTGGCAACGTAAATGATGGAGCAACTATGAGAAAGTTACTGACAGGCCTGACGGCCGCTGTGATGATGTCTGGCGCACATGCCGCCGACTATGTCATCGATACGCAAGGCGCACATGCGTCGATTAACTTTAAAATTCAGCACCTTGGTTACTCCTGGCTGACTGGCCGCTTTAATGACTTCGGCGGTAAGTTCAGCTACGACGATGCCAATCCTGAAGCAGCCCAGATCATGGTAACCATTGATACCAGCAGCATTGACTCAAATCATGCTGAGCGTGACAAGCACCTGCGCAGTGGTGACTTTTTGGCAACCGACAAATACCCTGAAGCAAAATTTGTCAGTACCCGTGTAGAAGACAAAGGCAACGGAAACCTGATGGTGACCGGTGATTTCACTCTTCACGGCGTCACCAAATCCATCACCATTGATGCGAAGAAAATAGGCGAAGGCAAGGATCCATGGGGCGGCTACCGCGCTGGTTTTGCCGGTACCACGTCTATTGCCCTGAAAGACTTCGGTATTGATTATGACCTGGGTCCCGCCTCACAGGTGGTAGAACTTAACCTGCATGTTGAGGGTGTCAGGCAGTAAAAGCCAACAGCATTAAAAAGGAGGTCGCTGACCTCCTTTTTTGTAGAACCGTTTTCAACAATATCGTGTCACCCGTTACGGCTGACCGGCAAGCTCATTCAATAACGCAAACGCAACGTTAGCGCCAATGTGTGCAGCATTCACGGCAAAGGTGTCCTCGGTGTTAACCCCTTCCTGTCCACCCGCCAGATCGCTGACCGCCCGAACAATGATCCACGGTGTAGTATTGACGGCACATACCTGAGCAACCGCCGCAGATTCCATTTCAGCGATGTCCGCATGATACACCTTCTCAATCCACTTTCGGTAGTCTCGGTTATCGACAAACACCGAACCGCTCACCCCATTTCCTCCAATATGGACGGTGGCATTACGGTCGCTGGTGACCGCTTGTGGCGGTAACGCAGAGACTGCGCGCCTGGCGGCAGCAAGAAGCCGGTCGCTGGCTTCAAAATAGGAAACCGGAACCGCTCCGTTGTCATCGTCAAACGACACTGACATTTCGTACGGGTGAATCATGCCGAACGGCTGATAATCTGGCAGGTGTGAGTCGGTACGCTGACGTTCTGGCAGGGCATTCACAAAACGCTGGTAATGTGCCGGCAGCCGATAACCGGTCTGCCCCTCATCAGAGGGCTGCGCGTAAATGCTTTCGTCGTGATAGTACCAGCGCGCTGGTATCACAACGTCCCCGGGATGCCAGCGTGGGTTGATAGCACCGGCGACGCCCATAAAAATCACCTGCCTGACAGGAAAGTAGTCCAGCGCCATCTGCATGCTCATTGCCGCATTCGGAATACTGATCCCGGTTGCAAACACCACTATCGGCATATCATGGTACTGACCAATTCGGTAGGTAATACCACGAAAAGTCACCGTCTTACTAATGGTCGCTGCAGGATCGGCCTCAATGCGTGAGAGCACGCCGGCCAGCTCAGGCTCATACGCAACCGCCAGCAGCGTGACCCGCGTCGCATCTGCAAATAGTTTTGGCCCGAACACCGCCGTCGATGTCGACTGGCAGCCAGAGACGCCCCACAGGCAGCACAAAATAAAAAGTATGGTACGCATAGCAATGAGTCAAAACAGGTAAAGCGCTAGCGTACCAGTATTCAGAGCGGGATGACATCCGCCCGAGCATCCGCTGGGTCATACCCGGCTGCATTTTACTGCCGGCCATGACCCTTAGTTAACGGTGGACAGCCGGTAAATACCGCGCCCGCCCTCTTTGGCGTTGTACAGGTTTTTATCAGCCACACTGATCAGTGACTCAAGGCTTTGGTGTTTGGCGCCTTTGGCAACCGCAGCCCCAACAGAACATCGCATGATGGATGCGCTGGCACCTTGTGCATGCGCCAGTGCAACGTCATCCCAGGCAGACAAAATCGCTTCGCACCGCGCACTCACTTCCAGTTCGTCCAGTCCGCTGACCACAACCAGAAATTCTTCACCGCCATAACGTCCTATAACATCAGCAGAACGCTGAAACACCTGCTTAAGGATGGTTGCCTGCAGTTGAATTGCCCGGTCGCCCTGCTGATGACCAAACGCGTCGTTGTATTTTTTGAACTCATCCATGTCGGCCATGATGACCGCAACCCATAAATTTTCACGCTGACAAACTGACAGCAGATAACGGGCGTCATCCATCAGCGCCCGCCGATTAAGCAGCCCGGTCAGTTCATCATGGGTACTCAGTACCGTCAGTCTGGCGTTGGTAGCCTTTAACAGCATCATCATTGAATCCAGACGGTAGCGCGCGTATGAGGCAATAAACAGCGAGCCCGCCACAAAACCGGCGGCCAGCATGTCGCGCTCGGCATACACAGGACAGAACGACAGCAGGACCACAAAACCCAGCACATTGATGGCAGACGCCAGCGTCGCAAGCCGAAACGGGATCCCCAGCGCAAAAATACAGTAAAACGCGTACAGGATGGTGCCTTCATAAGGAAATGCGAACTGCTGCGCGGTCCAGGCAGCGTAGATAAAAGCATAGTTGCTAAAGGTAATCGCCACCATCAGCAGCGCAAAGAGCCGGTCTCTGATCTGACTGAATACAGCCAGAAAGGTACACGAAAACCCCAGTAACACGAGCGGTAACTGCACAAGCAAACGATTTACCAGGTATGTGTCATGCAACGCTTGCGGTATAAGCGAAAGGTCGGCAAAAACAAACAGCGTCATCATTACACCGCCAATTAACAGTGCAACTCTGAGTCTTCTGAGTTCAGAAGTTGGGGATCCTACCTGTAACGTTTCTTTCATCCACGCTTTCCCGACATCCGCAGCAGGGTCTGCGGATGACGTTTATGGTCATTGCTCAACCGGCAAGCTGCATCCGGATTGCCCCCTGTTGTGAACCCAGCGCTGAATGGCCTGCTTTCTGGTAAGAGTATGTCAGCTAACCCGCATGATCAATGCCGCCCGCCAACTTCACCTCTTCACACAATGAGTCAGAACGCAACAGACCATGCCTGTTCTTAGTCAACACATTGTTAAATGTTTTTAATTATAAATTTCAAGAAGTTAAGAAAACAGATTGCTCAAATCGGGTTTTCCTAATATACACATATAACCTAATAATATATCTTATAACCAAATTTTTAACGGACAGTCAGCATGATCATACTTGGCTATCTCGCAGCAGTCTTAATGGGCGTCGTACTCGGGGTAATCGGCGGCGGCGGTTCCATTTTGACCGTTCCAATTCTTGTTTACCTCATGGGCGTGAGTCCGGACATTGCGACCGGTTACTCGCTGCTCATTGTTGGCGCGACGGCGGCGTTTGGTGCGGTGCGCTACTTTCGCCAAGGGCTTGTGGATATCAGAGCATCGGTGTTGTTTGCTATCCCGTCCATCATTGCAGTCTACCTTACCCGTGCTTATCTTATGCCGGCGATTCCGGACACCCTGCTTACTGATCCGGTACATATCACCAAAAATGCCGCCATCATGGTGTTATTTGCCCTGCTGATGCTGGCATCCGCTGTCATGATGCTGCGCAAAGCCTACAAAAAGGCACCGGTTGTGCCCAAAGCGAATGACGCCGCCCCCGCGGCCGGGGCCCGGGTTTCACTGATCGCGCTGGAAGGTGCGGTTGTTGGCGTGGTGACCGGGATCCTCGGTGCCGGCGGTGGCTTTCTGATCATTCCCGCACTGGTTCTCATCCTTGGTATGCCAATGAAAAACGCGGTTGGTGCCTCGTTATTCATCATCGCACTGAAGTCACTCCTCGGCTTTATCGGTGATCTGCAGGCTGGTATTGAATTGCAACTGCCTTTACTGCCCCTGATGCTGGTAGCCACCTTTATCGGAATGGCGGCCTCGACGCGTGTCGCCGGCAAACTCAACGACACCGCCCTGCAAAAGTTTTTTGCTGTGTTCACCCTGGTGATCGCAGTTTTCATTATTTCTAAAGAATTAATTTAGCGGAGTTCACAATGAAAATTGAAACACTCTATGACGACCAGACTTCAACGTTCACCTACATCATTGTGGACGAGGACACCCGCACCTGTGCCGTGATCGATTCCGTACTTGATTACGACCAGTATTCCGGAAAAACCGCAACCACGCAGGCGGATAAAGTTATTGAGTACATCACGTCGAATAACCTGACCAATGCCTGGATCCTGGAAACCCATGTGCACGCCGATCACATCACGGCTGCGCATTATCTTCAGGAAAAGATTGGCGGAAAAATAGGTATTGGCAAAGGGATCACCAAGGTACTGGATATGTGGGTGCCGGTGTTTGATTCTGCCGGCGATACCTGTACCGACGGCACCCAGTTCGACGCCCTGTTTGACGAAGGTGATACCTTTACCATCGGCAATCTGTCCGTCAGCGTATGGCATACGCCGGGCCATACGCCCGCCTGCGTCAGTTATCTGATCGACGGTCACATTTTTGTCGGCGACACCATGTTTGCGCCGCATCTGGGCACCGCACGCTGCGACTTCCCCGGCGGAAGCGCAGAACAATTGTATAAAACCATTCAGCGTTTCTTCACGTTGCCAGATGACACCTGCGTTCACCTGGGACACGACTATCCTAAAGAAGGCAATGCGCCACTTTCGGTCATTACCATTGGTGAAGCAAAACACAATAACATTCAGATTACGCCGTCGACCTCGCTGGAAGACTACGTCACAAAACGAGAGGCGCGCGATGCTACGCTGGCTGTACCCAAGCTGCTGTTGTCTGCTATCCAGGCGAATCTGAGAAACGGTCAGTTTGGCGCCACTGCAGGCAATGGGATGCAGTACGTCAAAATACCGGTTAATGCGCTTTAATGAGGAGAGTCTTATGGACATCAGAAACGTCACACCACAGCTGAGCGTTGCTCCCCAGATATTGCCGCAGGACGTCCACGCTGTTCACGCGATGGGCTTTAAGTCGATTGTCTGTAATCGTCCCGACGGCGAGGGCAACGATCAGCCGACATTTACCGAAATACAGCAGGAAGCCGAAAAACTCGGTATGACCTGTGTGTATCAGCCCGTAACCAGCGGTAAAGTGACGCTGGACGATGCAGATACTTTCGTACAGTCTGTTCAGACGCTGCCAGGCCCGACACTGGCCTATTGTCGCACGGGTACGCGGTCGATCACCCTGTGGGCGATGTCAGCCTCAAAATCACTTGGGCCTGATGAGGTGCTCAAACTGTCGCAGCGTGCGGGCTATGACCTGGCCGGGTTTGCGGCATTGCACGCCGGATGATAGCCAGAAAGTCGGTATCATCCGGCAAGTTGCCATACTGATGGTAGTGATTCTGGCCCAGCCGCCCGTTAACAAACGCAGCGGCAACCAGAGGCTCGCCGTACGTAATGAGGGTAGCCGCCTGCCAGCACACCGCCAGTTGTTCCATTACAGCCCGGGCGCGCACTTCCAGGCGTTCGGGTTGTGAAAATGCCGACCGCAGGTCATCCAGCGCGCTATCAAACCTAGCATAATGCCCGCGCGCTTTTTCCAGTTCTGCAAGCAGTGCCTCCAGCGTATCGGGTTCACGTGCCAGAACACGCAGTAAGTCAAGACACTGAACGTTGCCAGACCCTTCCCAAATAGCATTGACCGGCGCTTCGCGATAAAGACGGCAAGTCACGTTTTCTTCCACGTATCCTACGCCGCCGACACACTCCATCGCCTCATAAGTGTGTTGTATTGCCCGTTTACAAATCCAGTATTTGCCTATCGCCGTCGCACTGCGCATCAGCGCGCGCTCGTGTGCATCTTCGCTGTGTGCCAGCGCATAAGACAAACGGAAACTAATGGCTGTCGCCGCCTCTGCTTCCAGTGCAAGGTCGGCCAGCACATTCTGCATCAAAGGCTGCTCGTGCAAATTTTTACCAAACGCACTGCGTCCCGCCGTGTGCCATATTGCCTCCTTTGCTGCCTGAGCCATTAGCGCAGACGAGCCCAGCATACAGTCATAGCGGGTAAGCGCGACCATCTGAATGATGGTTGCAATGCCTCTCCCTGCCTCACCCAGCAGCCAGCCATGCGCGCCGCGAAATTCTATTTCGGAGCTGGCATTCGACTTGTTGCCCAGCTTATTTTTGAGCCGCTGAATGTGTATCGGGTTTTTTGAGCCATCTTCGCGCCAGCGTGGCACTAAAAAACACGACAGCGCTTCGCCAATATTCGCCAGCACAAGAAACCCGTCACACATCGGCGCGCTGCAAAACCACTTATGGCCAGTCAGGCTATACAACTGCCCGGGGCCGGGTTCGTGAACCGGGGTCGCCACGGTTGTATTGGCCCGCACATCGCTGCCACCCTGCTTTTCCGTCATTGCCATGCCGATGGTCACGCCGGTCTTTTCAAACCAGGGAATGTTGCGGCTGTCATAAATATTGCTCATGATTTTAGGCAACCATTTTTCGGCAACATCCGGCTGCGACGCGATGGCAGGTACCGACGCAAAGGTCATGGTGAGCGGACAACCTGATCCAGGATCCGCATGGGTATGCATAAATGCCATAGCGGCGCGGTCAACATGCGCACTTCTGGACTCAGACGTCCACGGCAGACTGCAATGGCCATTTTCAATCGCATGCTGCATGAGCATGTGATATGCCGGATGAAAATTAATCTGGTCAATCCGGTGGCCAAACCGGTCATGGGACTGGTGTTCCGGCAGGTGTTTATTGGCCAGAAATCCGGCTTCCAGCAAATCTGTGCCACAACGTTCGCCAAAGGTGGTCAGCCGGGGCGATGCCGATGTCCCGCCAAAACGGCTTACCCAGTACTGCAGAACCTGATCAGACTGATAGACATTATAATTTTCCAGCGGCGCTGGCTGGTTAAATACCGTATGGGTTTCACCATTTGAAAGCGGCGACGACATAACTGACCTTATTAGATAGCACGATACCTTGTTCACTTTAACATATTATTCACATCGGACCAGTGGCCTGATCACCTGATTTTGCGTGAACGGGATTGCCAATCACTTCAATTAACAAAACAGATTGGAATTACTGTTCTTAAACGGCAATACTTGTTATGCATTTAAGGCATAATGATATAACTAGGTGATATATAAATACTGAAACCCAAACACAAGTAACATTTCCACAACTAAATAAACCTGCGCCTGACTTCAATGCGAAAACCACGCATGGTCAGAAAACGCTGGCTGATTACAAAGGAAAATGGCTGGTGCTGTTTTCACATCCGGCTGACTTCACGCCAGTGTGTACCACTGAATTTATGGCCTTTGCCAATGCCGCCGACAAGTTCGCTGAACTGAATACCGAACTGCTGGGTCTGTCCATCGACAGCATTCATGCGCACATTGCCTGGGTAAGAAACATTAAAGAAAACTTCGGTGTGACCATTCCGTTCCCGATCATTGCGGATTTGTCGATGGAAGTCGCCCACGCCTATGGCATGGTACAGCCAGGCGCCAGCGATACATCGGCGGTACGTGCCACGTTTATTATCGACCCGGAAGGGATCCTGCGGGCAATGGTGTACTATCCCATGAGCAATGGCCGCAGTGTGGATGAATTTGTCCGTCTCGTCGAGGCGCTGCAAACCAGTGATGCCAACAGCTGTGCCACACCGGAAAACTGGAAGAAGGGTGATGAGGTAATTGTTCCACCACCGCACACCACAGAAGATGCTGAAAGCCGCAAGGATCAGGGCTACAACTACGTAGACTGGTACTTCAGCAAACGGGCGTTATAACCTGGCTTACTCTCCGGGTGTGACACCGGCGGCACCGCAAGGTGCCGCCATCCTGACAACCAGATAGGAGCAACACCATGACGACACGTTATGATATTGAAGCCTTTTTAGATAACGACAGCGAAACGTTTACCTATGTGGTGAGCGATCCGTCAACGGCCAAGGCCGTGGTTATTGACCCTGTCCTGGACTTTGACTACAGCTCAGGCCGAACCACCACAGACAGCGCTGAGAAAGTCGCTGAGTACATTGATGCACATCAGCTTGATGTTGAATGGGTTCTGGAAACCCATGCCCACGCCGATCACATCTCGGCCGCACCGTTTTTTAAACAACGGTTTAACGCCCGTATAGGTATTGGCAGGCACATTACCCAGGTGCAAAAAACGTTCAAAGCACTGTTTAATGTGGAAAAAGAATTCCTGCCTAACGGCGCCCAGTTTGATCGCCTGTTTGATGAGGGTGATGTGTTAACCGTCGGCAAGTTATCTTTTCGCGTTATGCACGTGCCCGGGCACACACCCGCCGACATTGCGTATGTACTTAACGATAATGCGGTGTTTGTGGGTGATACACTGTTTATGCCTGACGTCGGCACTGCACGCTGTGACTTTCCCGGTGGGGACGCTGCAACACTGTATGACTCTATCCAACGGATCCTTGCGTTGCCCGACGAGACCACCATCTACGTCTGTCATGACTATCCACCAGCAGACCGCGAGCATGCGTATGCGGTTACCGTCGCCCGTCAGCGCAAGGAGAATATCCATGTTAAGGACGGCACCGACAAAGCCGCATTTGTTGAACGCCGCGAGCGTCGCGACGCCACATTAAGCATGCCGCGCCTGATACTGCCGTCAATTCAGTTGAATGTGCGTGCCGGTGAACTGCCACCTGCCGAGGACAATGACGTCAGGTACATTAAGGTGCCGCTCAACCAGCTGTAACCGGTTAGTCGGCGTAGCCACTGCCTATCGCACTGAATGGCAACACAAGTCCCAGCTCCGGGACTTGCTTGCCTACCCAGGCCGGGAAAGTATTGCTGTTGGGGCCGGGAAAAACTGTGTATTCATTGGCCCAGGGATAGCGGGCAATGGCGTCAGTCACTTTTGGGATAAGCGCCTGTGCTTTATCACCGGTCACCGACAGTACTTTCTCGGGTCGGGCGCCATACCAGAAGCGGTCGGGGGTGGCAGTGCGGTATTCCCGCAGTGCTGGCAAACCGCGATCTACGCGCCATCCGACGACTTCATAGACAGTGTACTCAGAGGCATGCTGTGGTTTAAGCGCCAGCCAGGTATGCACAGCAAACCAGCCTCGCCAGGAAAATGCGTCAGCAGCATACACCTCTATAACGGCATCTGATACCACCTTCGGATCCAGAGCAATGCCCGCCGGTTCACGGCTGGCAGTGCGCCAGTCTGCAGAAGCACAACCGACTAATACGCCAACAATCATCAAAATACACACTAACTTCATAAAACATCACCCAATAAGCAGACATTGTTACTACTGTGTTGGGACGCTCCAGGATTAGTGTTACCTCAATGCAATAGCAAGACAATGTTAAAACCTTTACCATCACACAAACACACGATGTTAAGGGAGTTATGGCAAAGCCAAACAAAAAAGGGCCGGTACGCACCGTACAAATTTCCTGTCTGCAATGTAAAGCCCCGCTGTTTAAATACCGCAAAGGCGGTAAAGGGGCGCTGGTGAAATGTTTTATCGAGCGTATTGTCGAAGACTTCACCACCACAGCCTGTCACTGTCCCGGCTGTGGTCAGGCGTTTGCACGGGAAACCCTCATACGTGGCACACCGGCGTATAAAATGATTGGCGGTAAAGTCCATATGAAGTAAACCATGAGCCTGATCTCACCCTCGCTACAAGCCCGCTACGCCAGCCTGCTCGACCAGGCAACGGCGGTGATCCACAGACATCAGCCACTTAGCGTTAAAGACGAACTTAGCGTACTCGCCGACACGGTTCGTGACGATGACAGACGGGATACCTACGGCCGTGGCGGTATGCTGGAAGCCTTTGAGGCTGAGCTGTGTACGCTGCTGTCCAAGCCTGACTGTCTCTTCTTACCCACCGGCACGCTCGCACAATGTGTTGCAGTTAAGTGTGCCAGTCTGCGCACCGGCCGACAGGGCGTGGCACTGCACCCGACATCACATTTGTTGCTGCATGAACATATGGCGGTAGAACACCTGTGGGGGCTAAAAAGTGTCGAAACGGGAAAGCCTGAGCAGGTGCTGAAGGCACGCGATCTTGATGCGCTTGATCCTGCCTCGCTGTGCGCACTGATTGTTGAAACGCCGATGCGGGAAATTGGTGGGGCCATGCCGTCATGGGACGACCTGCTGGCGATACGCCAGTGGTGCGATACGCACGGCGTCCATCTGCACCTGGATGGCGCACGCCTGTGGCAAACGGCACGCGGATACGAGCGCACACTGGCACAGATCGCCGGCGTATTTGACAGTATTTACATTAGTTTCTACAAAGACTTAGGCGGCATTTTCGGTGCTGCCCTGCTGGCGGACAAGGCGCTGATCGATGAGGCCAGAGTATGGGCCAGACGGGCAGGGGGCAACCCCATTACGCAGTATGCCGAAGTGCTGGCCGCACGTCGCGGTCTTGCACATTACCTGCCGATGATGCCGGAGTTTGTCCACTATACCCGCGTCCTGTGTGATGCCATTCGTCCGCTGCCACTGACACTGATCCCCGAGCAGCCAGAAGCGGCGATGTTCCATGTCAGGCTCCCCATGGATGCCAATAGACTGGTCACACGGTTAAACGACTATGCACAGCAAACCGGCGTTATGGTATTGCCGTTACCCCGCAGTGGCAGTGATACACACTGCGTCTGTGAAGTTTCTGTGGGCGATAACGCAGTTCGTCACGCCCCCGATTTTTGGGCAAAGCACCTCCATGCCTGCCTGCACCAATCTTTGTAATGACTTAACCAACGGTGCAGGGCATACTCTGGGGCGTTAAGTCGCCGGTAAAGTGCGAGCATGTGAGGAGTGGTCAGAAAATGTTACGCGTCATCGCCTTTTGTTGCGTACTGTTTTGTTGCACTGGCCATGCCCAGCAGATCGCCGCCGCATCGCCATCGCATCCGGTTTTATCCTCAGTTGAGTCCTGTATCGCCCGCGCTGTCACCTGTCAGCAGATAGCCAGGGAACTGCAGGCCATTCAGACACCCCACTCGGTCGCCTGGTTTCGCACAACCTACCTGCTGATGCATGCCCTGTGGGAAACCGACCGTATGAGTATCCCGATGGACCAGATGCAGGATTATGCGTCACTACAGCGCAGCCCACCTGTTTTTGCCGCCACGGCCAGTACTATTTATGCCAAGCAGCTGCTCAATGCCGGGCGGCGCGAAGAGGGCGAAGCTTACGCCGAAAAAGCCGCGCACCTGATGATGTCTATGCCGGATGATGCACTCACCCCACGTCGCTATGCCGAAGTCATTGTGCTTCAACAATATCTTCAGAACTTTGACCGCGCGCAGCAACTCATTGATGACGCCATGCGCCGCTTTACCAATATAGGCAAAGCGTACGCCAAGTCAGATTTACTGACCGCCGCCGGTCACAACGCGTACCATCTTAAAAAATGGGAGACCGCGCAGTCCTGGTATCAGCAGGCTGTGGTTGCTAACCGTGACGAAGGCAACCTGATGGGAGCGTCCACGGCTTTCCTTAATCTTGGCCGGGCGTATCAGGCAGACGGACGATTTGATGAGGCTGCAACAGCCCTGCAAGAGGCCATTGCACATCAGGAAAGATACAGCCCTGACACTGTCTTGCGGGACACCTACTACATGCAGTTGCGACTGTGTGAGGTCTGGCTTGCGCAGGGCAAAGCCAATGAAGCAAGTACGCTGTTTGCGACTATTTCACGTGACCAGCTGCACCATTACCACCAGCACTTGTATGACAGCATCGGTGCCGCGTTTCGCTAAGGCGTTTCGCCGTCAGTAGCCGGCGCGGGCGCCTGCCTGCCACGTAACAGCGACATGACAATACCCAGCATCACCAGACCAAGGGACAGCTGAAGCGCGGCGGAAATGGTGTCCATCAGCGGGCCACGCGGGGAGTGACTCAGTGCCACATCGCCCAGATTGGCATGCAGTAAGAAATTGACCAGACTCATTCCGACCAGATTACCAATGGTGCGCGCGAGGTTCATGCTGGCTGAGGCGACTCCCATTTCGCTGTGATCCACCGCGCTCATGATGGCATTATTGTTTGGCGTGGAAAAAAGACCAAATCCCACCCCCACAACGGCCAGTGAAATACCGACGTGCGAGGTCGCCGAACTGGCATCAATCATATTCAGCAAAACAAACCCACAGGCAACCAGCACACAGCCTGCGGTTGCCACAATGCGCGACTGGAACCGGTCCGCCAGCCTGCCTGCAACCGGCGCAGTAATGGCCATACACAATGCCTGTATTAACAGCACACTACCGGCATCAGCAGGTGATAACCCTTTGATATACTGCAAATAAAGACTAAGCAGGAAAACAATAGCGAAATTACTGGCATACATAAAAAACGACGATGACAGCGACAGGCTAAAGACCCGGCTCTCTTTGAACAGCCGGACACGAATGAGCGGCTGCTTATGCTGTTGCTGGTGCGACACAAACAGCACCAGCATCGCCAGTGAGCCCAGACTGCACGCAATGCCAGTGAGGTTTGGCAGCTTTGCCAGGCCGTACACCAGCAGGCCGGCAAAGGCCATAAACAGTACCGTACCAAACCAGTCAAAGCGTGTGTCGGAGTCGCCGCGCCACTCCCCTTTCAGCTTAAGCGCAATAAACGCCACCAGCACCACGATAAACGGTAACTGAAAATAGAATACCGAGCGCCAGCCCAGTGCCTCTGTAAGATAGCCCCCGATGGCCGGTGCGGCGGTCAGACCGATATACACACAGGACGCTACCACGCCTAACGCACTCCCTCGTTTATTAAACGGTGTCACGGACGTTACGATGGCAATACCGGTACCAAAAATCATCGCCCCCGCCACGCCCTGCACAAATCGCCACAGAAGAATACTCTGGATAGAATCTGCCAGCGCACAAAAAAGCGCCGCCAGGGCATTAACCACCAGACCCAGGGCATAGACTTTTTTGCGCCCGAACATGTCGGCAAGTTTGCCGCAGGGAAGCATGAAGGCGACGCTACCCAGCATGTACAGTGTTGGCAGCCATCCCACCTGGCTGGCACTGGCGGTAAGATCCGCAGCCAGCGCAGGAATAGCCACATTGACAGAGGCAAGCCCCATGGGGGCAATCAGATATCCGCTACAAACGGCGATCAGCGCAACCTGCGCACTGGTGAGTGATTTTATGAGGGGCTCCTTATCATTTGAATGCGACAGAATTTAAGGATTATACGCGCCACAGTATAAATGAGATTGCGTCGCGGGACGCGCAGTTTACGGTGTAGCCCCACTGTCGTGCGCTCACTGACGCGGCATACGAGGTCTGACCGCGCGAATAAACACGTGCGTCTGTTACGCACTTCGCACTACACTGTATCTACATTACCAACAAGGATGTGACCAACGCGTTGAAACTCACACAACAGAGTTTGCAAAACCCGATCGCCGTGATCATTGTCACGCTGATGGTCATTGCCATTGGTGTTATTTCGCTGCTGAAAATTCCTGCGCAGCTATTGCCTAATATTGAAAAGCCCGTTATTACGGTTATCAGCAACTGGCCCGGCGCCTCACCGGCGGAAATTGAAGCCGAACTGACCGTGCCCATCGAAGAGGTGCTGGCAGGCACTCCCGGGATGACCGACCAGGTCGCCTGGAGTATGTCTGACTTTGGTTTTATGCAACTGGAGTTCGCGCTGGAAACGGACATGACGCGCGCCCTGATCGACGTTATCAGTCGTCTGAACCGCTTACGTCCGCTGCCGGCGAATGCCCAGCGTCCCCAGATTATGATGGGCGAATGGGGCGATGCGAATGACACGCTGATTGACTATTTTATCCAGAATGAGGCGGGTATCAGCCCGCAGGAAAAGCAGGCTAACAGTAACTTTATTCGCGATGTCATTCTGCCTGAACTGCAGTCACTGTACGGTGTGTCCCGTATTGAATTTGATGACGGTAGCTGGGGCGATGGTGAGCAGCTGCAGATTATTTTTGATATTTACCGTGCCGCTGAGCTTGGTATCGATATCTCGCGGGTGCCTGCCCAAATCGGGCGTTCACAGGATCTGTCCAGCGGTTTCGTGGATGTCGGCCGCAAGCAGTACACGGTGCGCTTTGAGGGGCGCTACGACGCAGAAGAACTTGCCAGTCTGATCCTGGAAGAACGCGATGGCGTTGAAATTCGCCTCAGTGACCTCGCCCGGGTGGAAATAGCGCCTGGCCGCGCTGGCGGCTTTATCTATCAGAACAATAACCCTGCTTTTCGTCTGGCAGTGTCTAAAACCAATGATGCCAATGTGTTAAAGGCCCTGGACGGCATCAAAAGCAAGATGGATGAACTGAACGCAACGGTTTTTGCCAGTCGTAACATGCACGCCCAGTATTCGTTTGACCCAGGACGCTATATCAAGCGGTCGATGGGGCTGCTAACCAGTAATCTTGTACTTGGCATGCTGTTCGCCGTGACCGTGCTGTGGCTGTTTCTGCGACAGTGGCGTGCGACATTGCTTATTGCTATTGCCATTCCCGTGTCCCTGCTCGCCACGTTTGTGGTACTGAATGTGACCGGTCGCTCGCTGAATGTGATCTCACTGGCCGGGCTGGCATTTTCGTCAGGCATGGTACTGGATGCCGCTATTATTGTGCTGGAGAACATTGTCCGCCTGCGCGAACAGGGCGCCTCGCTCGATGAAGCCAGTGATCAGGGCACCACACAGGTCTGGGGCGCGCTGGTCGCCTCCACTGCAACGACCGTCGCGATTTTCATCCCAATCATGTTCCTGGAAGATGCTGAGGGACAAATGTTCGCTGATCTGGCAATGACCATTGCTATTGGCATCACCGCCTCGCTGGTTGTTGCGGTGACGCTGCTTCCGACCGGCGCACGTTATCTGCTGCGCAGCACCGCGTCGCTCCATCACCAGCCTGAGCAAAGCAAATATCATCGTGCTGCCGCGCTGTTAATGCGTATCAGCAACACACGCACTAAGCGACTTGCCTGGATAGGCTCGCTGATCATTATCCCGCTGGCGCTGGTCTTCTTGTTATGGCCTACCAGCAACTACCTGCCGCCGGTAAAGCGCGACACCGTCGACAGCTTTCTGTTTTTTCCGCCCGGCACTAACATTGAAACCGCAGACAAAGAAATTGCCCAGCTTATTGCCGCACGTCTGACACCCTACCTGACCGGTGAAAAGCAGCCTGCGGTGCGCGATTACTTCTTTTGGTCGTTTCCGGGAGGCTCCGGAGGATGGCTGGCGCTTAACGGTGAGGATGGCACCGATCTCGATGTGCTACAGGCCACACTGCAAAACGACATCATCAGTGGCATACCGGATATGTTTGGTTTTTCAATGCGTCGCAGCCTGTTTGGCGGATTCAGCGACAGCAACAGCGTGCGTATAGAACTGACCAGTACCGATTTGGACGCGGTTAAAAATACCGCCATGATGGGGATGGGGCTGGTAATGCAAACCCTGCCGGGCGCTACCGCCAATCCCGAGCCTGATCCGTTTTCTGAAACCACAGAACTGCGCTTCAGCCCGAATGACAGTCGCCTGAGAGAGGTTGGCTGGAGCCGCGATCAGCTTGCCTCGGTCATCGCCAGTCTGGGACAGGGTCTCTGGCTTGGTGAATATTTTGATGGTCAGGAGAAACTGGATATCTATCTGAAAACTGCCCGTTTTGCATCGCCCGATGCAATTGCCCAGGTTCCGGTACAAACGCCTGAGGGCGGGGTGGTTCCGCTGTCAGAACTGGTACATATCGATACCGTACTGGCACCCAGTGCGATTGTGCGCATGGACCGCAAGCGTGGCTACAGTCTGGTAGTCAACCCGCCGCCGGATATGTCGCTGGAGGCGCTGATTACCGCCCTCAAAACCGAGGTCGAGCCGGCATTGCGTGCACAATTGCCGCCTGATGCGCGCATCAATTATGCCGGCAGTGCGGAAGATCTGGCACGCGCCATGTCGACGTTAAGCCTGAATTTTTTACTGGCCTTTTTGCTTCTGCTTCTGATTATGGCCGGCCTGTTTAAATCACTGACCGCCGCTATCCAGGTGTGTATCGCCCTGCCACTGGCGGGCGTAGGCGGTGTGCTTGCGCTGCAGTTACTGAATCTGTTCAGGCCCCAGCCACTGGACTTACTCGGCATGATTGGGTTTATCATCCTGCTGGGTCTGGTCGTCAACAATGCCATATTGCTGGTAAGTCAGACCCGGGATGGTCTCCGGCAGGGCCTGCCTGTGGAGGAGGCTGTTGAACAGTCGCTCAGCATACGGCTACGTCCGATTTTTATGAGCACACTCACCAGCCTGTTTGGCATGCTGCCCCTGTTGCTGTTTCCGGGTGACGGTAGTGATATTTATCGTGGCATGGCCGCGGTGATTGTTGGTGGTATGAGTGTCTCTACCGTGTTCACACTGATTTTATTACCCTGCTTATTGCAGCTTACCTTCAGGAGTCGTTCATCTCATGCGTAACCGGCTACGATATCTGGCACTGTTTACCGCCCTGACACCACTGACTGCAGCAGCCCAGGATATGCCCCCGGCCCAGGTCGAGGTCGTGCAGGTCACGCGCCAGGCCATGACGCCCACCGTCCAGTTGAAGGGCAATGTCATGGCGTTAAAAAACGCCGTGGTGTCGGCAGAAGTGGACGGGCGACTGGAAGACATTGTACTGGTTGGCACCTTGCTGCAAAAAGGCCAGCAGCTGGGCCAGATTAACCCTGACCGCTACGAGTTTGAGCTTGCCAGAGAGCGCGCTGAGTTAAAGGCGTTACGGGCAGATCTGACGTTTCGTAACAACGAGGTTGCGCGGCTGGAAACACTCATAAAACAGGATAATGCCTCTGCCACACAATATCAGCGTGAGCTGGCGGCCAAGCAGGTGGTCGAACAAAACATTCTTGCAGCCCAGGCCGATGTGGCCCGGGCCGAGCGCAACAAGGCAGATACAACACCCAGGGCGCCGTTCGACGGCGTAATAGCAGAGCGTCTTGCCAATATTGGTGAGTTTATCCGGGCGGGAGAGCCGCTGGTACGCATTGTTAACAGCCAGCAAAAAGACATCAGCGTACCGGTGCCACTTCGCTATGAGCCGTTGCTGCGCGAGGGCATGCAACTGGACGTCACCAGCCGTGATCGCACTTTCACGCTGCCGGTTCGCAGTGTCGTGCCGGTCGGTGACATGAATTCACGGATGATAGAAGTTCGCCTGGATGCCAGTGACAGTGAACTGCTGGCCGGTGATGCGGTTACCGTGCTGGTGCCCAAAGCACCGTCAGGCAACGAGGTCGCGATACCCCGTGACGCGCTGATTATTAAAGGGAACGACCGCTTTATCTACGTGGTTGACGCCAATAATAAAGCGCAAAAAGTGACGGCGACTATTCGCTATGCACACGGCCCTTATCTGGTGCTGGAAGAGGGTGTTAACGACGGCGATTACGTCATCATCCGCGGGGGTGAACGGCTACAACCGGGTAGTCTGGTGCAATATTGATGAGACAAAAAAAGGGATTGCACCGACGTGCAATCCCTTTTTGACATATTGTCTGACGGGCTTATTTGCGGGCACGCGCCACGCGAAGACCCAGCAGACCTGCCAGCATAAGCATCAGGCCCGCAGGCTCTGGAACACTGGTTTCAGTGATGGGTTCAAAGTCATCCGCAAAGCTCAGACTCAGAATATCGTGCGTACCACCAGCAGCACCTGTACCTGAACCAAAGCCAACAAACACATCCGACGAACCGAATACGCCTGCCAGATCATAGTTGTAAGACAGCAGCGCCGAACCAGGTCTGACACTGTCAGACGCGACACGCACTTCCAGCGTGTCCGTTGCACCGTCGTAGTCCACCCATGAATACCATACGTCACCATTGTTAAATGGTGTGGCGTAATTGTACTGCGCAACTGAGTCCATTGAGCCGTTCAGGTTAACGCCAACGTGGTTGCCGTTATTGTCATCGACGCCACCGTTTGACCAGGTATCAAATTCAATCGCAACCGAGTTGAGAATATTCTGATAGCCGATACCACCACCTGACGCACCCGCTGTGTTGTCGTTCGTCTGCAGAATAAAGGTAATACCGTCTGCACCCAGCACACCGTCAGCCCCGTCTGTCCAACCCGTATTATTGGTTATCTGAAAGCTGAAGAACGCGCTGAATGACGCATCATTAAGCAGCGAAATAGAATCTTTAATAAACGCCGTACCTGACTGTCCCAGCCCCTCGGTCAGTCTTAATACATCCTGCGAACCATTGCTGACAGCCTGGGTAGTTCCATTGAGCTGAATGTTGCTGGTATCAGAGAAATCGTTATAGGTGATTAGCGCAGACTGCGCATTGAATGTTACCGCGCTTAACAGGCCGGCGGCCAGAATCAGTTTGTTCATTACTACTACCTCAAAAAGAACGACAGACTAAATGTCCTTGATCCCGAGGCATTAGCAGAACACGTGCCAAGTCATAACCTATTGAATTAAAACAAAATACTTAATCATTGGATAAATCATGTAAAATTATCTGACACGCTTTCGCGTAAAGCGGCCCACCCAGTTGATGACTGTTCGTGCGATGAAGCGTAATTAGGTCTAGGATAAGAGCGTGACGCTAATTGGTTGATGCACGGTGAGGAAAGCCTTTTTGACGAACAATACTTTTAAGTCAGGACGACGCAGACGTTCAGTTAATATGTGCTGTAATTTACTGTTCCTTTCCGTATTGTTCTCTTCGCACCTGGCAGCAAAAGATATCCTGGTGATTGATAGTTACCATGCCGACTATCCCTGGGTAAAAAGCTACAGGGCAGGCCTTGAGGACGTGTTGCTGCCAGCCCATTCTGTCAGCTATTTTGAAATGAACACCAAGCGTATTCCGCATGATGCGTTTGGAGGGGCGGCCTTAGCAGCATGGCAAGCCTGCCAGCAGCAGTCACCTGACATCGTAATGCTGGCCGATGACAATGCACTGAAATATGTCGGCCCGATACTCATCGACCATCACATTCCCTTTGTGTATTTTGGCATTAACGCTAACCCCCGCGACTACGGCATCGGGATCTCCAGTGAATTTGGCGGGGTACTGGAAAGGCTACTGATTAAACGCGCCATTTTACTGTTACGCCGTTTTGCAGACGTAAAACGTGTGCTGGTGTTGTTTGATAACGGCACAACATCGTCCGCAATCGTCCAGACCGTCTTTGAGAATAAGCCTCATCATACCTATTCAGGAATTGCTGTGGATGTGCAGCAGGCAACCACATTTGCCGACTGGCAGCAGGCCATACACAACGCCGGGGAATATGATGCGGTACTTGTCGGTCTTTATCAGACGTTAACCGATGAACATGGCAACAGTGTGCCGGAAGAAACGGTTATCGCCTGGACATCAGACAATGCCGGCGTCCCTCCGTTTGCACTGTGGGACTATGCCGTGGGCAGTCATAAGGCCGTCGGTGGCTATGTTATCTCTGGTTATGACCAGGGCAAACTTGCCGGGCAGATTGCCGCGCAGTTTGAAGGGAAAAAGGGCGATACCTCAATGCCACAAACCACAACCAGTTCAATGCTGCTGTTTAGCCGGGCGCAACTCATAAAATGGAATTTGACGATACCGGCAGATCTCACCGGCATTACCTACTATGTGGACTGACCCGTTGATATCACGCGGCCCCATCTGACGACAAACAACACACACTACCAGATGTTGCAGTGTCGTTGGACATTAATCATGTGGCACGAAAAGATATTATATTTGGCAACGAATCTGGCTGGATCCGGCGTTTTTCCGTCCAAAAAAAGGTGGGCTATTGCCCACCTCCTATGCTACTTGGTCATCCGTCTTCGGAACGCGGCCACTAACGCCAGCAGGCCAATACCAAAGCCAAACGAACCACCGCCGCTTTCGCCTGACGGCTGTGACGGTGTAGGCTCGGGCGTAGGTGTCGTTGGCGCCTCATAATTGGCGTTTTGCAGCACAACTGTTGCTGACTTCTGCGCCAAACCATCATCCGCTGTTACCGTGTACGATACACTCTCCCAATCGGTCTGTACGGAGTTTGGCAACGAAACAGTGATGGAATTATCATCGTTCTGAACGAAGTCAAACGCGCCGTTTCCGGCTGTCCATTCCACAGTCAGACTCTGCCCAGTGTTATAGTCAGAGATTGAGAGGATATCGACGACATACTCCCCCGTCTCATCCACGTTAATCACATATTCAGACTGTGATGCACCATTTTCCCCAAGAATGACCGGGGCTGTGTTCACCTCTACCACAACGGTGTCGGTGTTACGTGGATTGTTTCTCGCATCCATGTCATCAACCGGATAGGCAGTGATTTCGACATCAAGACTGCCAGAGGCCGGCACTATCGCCGACGCATCGAGCGTAATACGGTTGTCACTGGTGCGCTCATAAACAACGGCACCGGTTTCGTCGCGCTCAACATCAGCATTGGCAACTTCCACTACATACTCAAGGTCTGCATTGAGGTTAGAAATCTCAATAGGCAGAGAAACTTCAGTACCTGACTCAGCCACCAGCACGTTATCATCATCGAAACGGATAACGGGCGCTTCACGTCGCTTCAATACTGCGGTACCTCTGGTTTGGTAACCGATATTGCTTGCTAGTGATACCGTAAGCGCATCACCAGATTGCTGATCGATTGCTGCCTTATCGACACGAACAACCACTTCGATTATGTCGTCATTGATATCCGTCTCACTCAGAACATAGGCTGCATCTACCGTTCCTGCCGTTTTTACATACGACTGCAACAGGGAGTAATCAACCAAGTCCCCAGCTTTCTCTACGGTGAATTTCACATCGATATAGTCGTCCTCACCCTGATCGACGATGTATTCAACAAACGGCGTATCCGTACTGATTTTCACATCATGGTAGAACGAGTTTTCATCAAGGTTAAACACAGCATCTTCATAACCAAACACTATTTCCGACCCGCTGCTTACATATTTGAAAGCAATTGGCTGGTACGCCCTTGAACCGGCGTAGTAGTTGCGGAAAATAAAGTTAGGTGAGAATTGACCATAGTCTGCCGTTGTCACGCGCAGCTCCAATCGCCCAGTACTTATTACATCGTCAATAGTGCTGATTATTTCGATATCAGTAATGAGATCATTCTCAACAACCGATGTCTGGTAGATAGAGTCAGGCAGTATTTCCATGACCACATCTTCATAATAATCAAGGTAGCTCTGGATTTCATCGAGCAGTGACTGACTGACTTCATATTCCACAATGCTGCTGGTGCCGGCTGTCAGAAGTGTCTCAGGGTTAACGTTACTGACGCGAGATACTGTGTCATACACTCCCAGCAATGTTGAAGGGTCGTTGCCCCGGCTCGTGTAGGTTACGACAGGTTGTACATCTTCACCATCCAACACGCCCTCTACGATAGCAATCTCGTAGGACCCATACTGAATAAGGATTTCATCCTGACCGGGCTCAAGCGGTACCGTAGCCAGAAACGTATCGCCAAATGTTTCGTAAATGGCCAGCGTCTGTGGCGCTGTGGGTGAGCTTGGCTCCCAGCGGTGGATAACTCCAATAATCGTCTCGTCGCCGCCATCCCCCGGGATAGTATAAATACCGCCTTCCTGCTGTGTATGCTTTGCAGCAACGCTATTATCAGCGGCCAGAACAGGTACAGCAGTTTTCAGGTATGTACTGGCATCAGCACCGGTTGGTGCATACGGATCGACACCCAGCACATAATCATAAGTATCCGGTGACGAGAAGAAGCCTACTCTCTGACAGTCATCACAGTTGAGCCCGTAACTCATGATGGAATATTTGTTCACCGTCGGATCGTTATTCTCGAAACCGAAATTGAAATTAAAGTCCGGACGAGTAGTGGGATTGCCCTGACCGTCAATATCGCGATCGTGATTCAGACCGAAAATATGGCCAAATTCATGCGCAGTTGTCACGCCGGCCATACAGGTATCTTTAATGTTTGTGGTTCCCCTGATGGTATTAATCGGAGTAACGGCACCGCGCAATGACGGCGTTTCCATTGGCGCATAATCACCCAACCCCGCGTTACCACAAATGAAGTTTTCAGAAAAAGGGGAGTCATCGCTCGTACCGATAAATGCCGTAATGAAGGGTTTGTCTTCATAGGTGGCATTGAAAGTCGAATTGAAGCGGTCGGCGCTGTCTGTGGCTACAGAGATATCATTGACCGCGAAATCAACATTAACATTGCTTTGCTCGTAGTATGATGCTGCCAAATCTACACTTTCGATAACTTCTTCGACGGCTACGTCGTAGGCATTATCTGCCCCATTGTCGTATAGCTTAAGCAGGTAATTAGGGCTTAACCGGTAATCAATGCTGATCCTGTGGTTGTTATCCCCACGGGTGTACTCTTCAAGCGTAACGCCGCGACTCTGGATTTGAGATAACTGAGCGCTGTTAAACGCCAGATCTGATACGGCATCAAACTTATCATCTGGAAAGGCTTCGAAAGTAACGGTTCTTAGACCATTGATATTATCGCTTATCACGATGCTCTGACCGGGTGACTGCTGCATCGCGTTCTGTGTGGCCTGAGCGCCGTGTTGTGTCCTAATGGCTTCGCGCACACTGGATTCGAGGCGTGATGTGTCGAGTTTGATGCGCTGCTGCCGGGGCTCCGCTCTCAGAACATCATCCTGTAATTTTGACACTGATGTTGGCGAAAGTTTATTGCCCTGCACGTCGTATTCAACACCATCGATGCTCGCCGTCGCATTCAATTCACCATCTTTCATTCGAACAGTGAATGTGTTGCCTTGTCCGTCAGAATACATTCTAACGTGGCCGCGCTGGTCGGTTTTGGCTTTCAGCAGGGTATAGGTGTTACCTCTTAACGAGATCGTCTCCTGCTTTTCTACAGAAGCTGCTTTAAGTGCAGTTGATAAAGGGCTGTTATCCAGTTCGCTAAGAGTTACTTTGGCATTCGCTGTTGCGCTAAGTGCCATGGAAACGGCAGCCGCCACTGGCAGTAAACGTGTTAGACGCATAATCTACTTCTCCTTTGCGCCGGTTATCTTCTACGCTTTGGCTGACGTTGGCGCACTTTGCAAGCCACCTCCCTGATAATCAGAAAGGAAAAAACGTAGTCAAAAATAGAATGAAGAACTCTCCATGAGTCCCACTAATCTATCATAAAAGAAGCGACTAAGTATGCGACAATTAAAATGAGCTAAAATCAAGATGTACTAATTTTAATAATCCTTTTTATGCAGCTGTAAGATTACAAAAAAGCATCATACTTTCAATTTTTCAACATATTGATTTTATTATGAATTATATTTAACCGCTTTGTGAAAAGTATCATACTTTTAACGGCTCCATCTGGTTCAAGCCAGAATATGACAACAAAAAACCATCATACTTACCTACAATACAATAACTTACGCCAAACCATATATGGCATATGGAGAGTAAACTTCGGCTTTTAGTCACAAACAAAGATAGTTAAGGTTTGTAGTGGTCAATAAAACCCGGACACCATTTTAGCTAATTCTTCCGCTTTTGCCGGTGGTAGCCCATCGTTAAATTGATGCGGTCTTTCCCAGTTGTAATAATTCATCAGGTAATATCCCACATCTCGTTTTGCTTCATTTGGCGAATGGTAGCCGGTTGATGGCATCCATTCGGATTTCAGGCTTCTGAACACGCGTTCCATTGGGCTATTATCCCAGCAGTTACCTCTGCGACTCATACTCTGAACCATCTTGTAGCGCCACAGCCTTTGTCTGAATTTACGAGCACCGTACTGCGAGCCCTGGTCGCTGTGGAACATCACGCCTGTTGGCTTACCCCTCAGCTCGTAAGCCATATCTAAAGCCCTTGCGGCAAGCTCCGCATCCGGTCGATGTGACATACTCCAGCCGATTACCCGTCGAGTATGCAGGTCAATCACGACGGCTGCATAATGCCAGGCTGAGCCAGTCCAGATGTAGGTGATATCACCGCACCAAGCTTGGTTAGGCTGTTCCACATTGAACTGCCTGTCCAGTAAATTAGGGATGTCTGGCCGCTCAACCTGCACGTTTTTGTATGCGTGCTTACCCGGCTGCTTGCTCATCAGCCCTTGTTCTTTCATCAGCCGGCCTACTTTGAACCGGCCCATGACGATGCCTTCATCGCG